>JAJRYW010000006.1 GCA_024275555.1 Calditrichota bacterium
CATGGTCACCCATTTGGAAATCCGCACGCCCAGGGCAACAATCTTTTCCTCGCCGCTCCACACGCCGGTGTAGCCCTGGTTGCGCCCGGAATCGATTCCCCAATGCTTTGGCGCCTTTATCAACACATCCTCCAAACGCCGCATATACCAGGAGATACTCGGCTTATGCTGATGGAGATGAAAAATCGGATAGCCCACCAACTGCCCGGGCCCGTGATAGGTAACATCCCCGCCCCGGTCAACATGGATGACCTCGATACCCTGCTTCTCTAAAAACTCCCGGGAAGCAATCACGTGCGCATCCGAGCCGTTTTTACCGATGGTGTAAACCGGGTGATGCTCTAAGAGCAGCAGCGTGTCGGGAATTTCCCGGGCAATCCTCCGGGATTGCAGATAACGCTGGTAATCCCAGATGGGCTGGTAAGGCTGACGCCCTAAGTATTCCACATGCAATATTTTCGACCGGTCAATCATTTGCCTGGTAAATTTTCGTTTGAGATTTGATGATACGCTTCAGACCTTTTAACTCATGTTACACAATTTGCCCCAGGGACGCAGAGATCGCAGAGATTCTTAAAAAGAGAGTTAAAAAACTTGAATTGCATTTGACAATTTAAGGACAATAAAATATTTAGTTAGACAGAGCTTTATATTTAATCGTTTTTCCGAGTTCTCTGTGATTCAACAGCAAAAAACCGGTAAGCGCGCAACATCAGCTTTTAAGCAGGGCTAATTTAAGAAAAAAAAGCAGCGACGCAGTACGATTTTTAACGGAGCCGGTTTGACGGCGCCGCAAAAACGCCAGGCTCGCTAAGATATCTTCTAATCCTTAATTCGTGATCATTCACATCATTCGTGGATACACAAACCCTGTTACCTCCGGCAAAATCCGGGAAGCAACAATCCGGGCGCAGATGTTCACAAAACAAATCCCGGCTCCTGAAAAAGAACCGGGATAAGAAGAACGGGAAATTCTAATTATTCGCATCAGATATGAATCGGCTCGCCCAGGGCTGCGTGGGTGGCTTCCAGCACAATCTCGCTCAGGGTCGGGTGGGGATGCACCGTATGCAGCACCTCCAGGTAGGTCGACTCCACCGCCCTGGCCAGGGTTACCTCGGCAATCAGTTCGGTTGCTTCCGCGCCGATGATATGGCAGCCCAGCAGTTCACCGTATTTTTCATCATAAATAATTTTGATGAACCCTTCCGATTCTCCCATCGCCAGGGCTTTGCCGCTGGCCCGCAGCGGGAACTTGCCTACTTTAATTTTATATCCGGCTTCAATCGCTTTCTTTTCCGTGTATCCCACCGAAGCGATCTGGGGATGGCAATAGGTGCAGCCGGGAATGTTGTTGTAGTCCATCGGAACCACCTCTTCCCCGGCCATGTGCTCCACCGCGATGATGCCTTCTTTGGAGGCCACGTGGGCCAGCCAGGGCGGGCCGATGATATCGCCAATGGCATAGACGCCCGGAACATTGGTCTGGTAGTATTTGTTTACTTTGATCCAGCCCTTCTCAATTTCCACGCCGGCTTCTTCCAGGCCCAGGCCTTCGATGTTACCTTGCACGCCGATGGCCATTAAGGCGTAATCGGCCTTGACCTCTTCGGTTTTACCGTTTTTGCTCAAGGTAAGCGTAACATTATTCTTACCTTTCTTGAGGTTTTCCACTTTGGTGTTGGTGTGTACCTTAATGCCCTGTTTTTTAAAGGATTTTTGCAGTTCGGCGGAGATATCCTCATCCTCAACCGGAACCAGGCGGGGCAGCATTTCCACCAGGGTCACTTCGGTTCCCAGCGAGCGGAAGAAGTAGGCAAATTCCACCCCAATTGCGCCGGCGCCGACAATCACCATGGATTTCGGCTGTTCTTTGATGACCAGGGCTTCGCGGTAGGTAAGCACCCGTTTGCCGTCTGCTTCCAGGCCGGGAATTTGGCGGGCCCGCGCGCCGGTGGCGATCAGAATATTCGGAGAAGTTACAGTACTCTTGCTGCCGTCCGCCGCGGTGATTTCCACGCTGTTGCCTTTAACCAGCTTGGCGGTTCCCCGGAGGACTTCGATCTTATTCTTTTTCATCAGAAACGCCACGCCTTTGGAGAGGCGCTCGGCCACGCCGCGACTGCGTTTGATTACTTTCGGAAAATCGATCCCGACGTTTTCCACGGAAAACCCGTAGTCTTTGGCGTGTTTCAGGGTGTTGTAGACTTCCGCGCTTTTAAGTAAAGCTTTGGTGGGGATACATCCCCAATTGAGGCAAATGCCGCCCAGTTCCGCTTTTTCTACAATACCCACTTTTTTGCCCAACTGGGAGGCGCGAATCGCTGCCACATATCCTCCCGGGCCAGATCCGATAACCAGAACATCAAATTGCATCGTTGGTCTCCCTCATGGTCGTTTGGTTGCGGTTCGGTTTAGCCAAGCCCCTGGCCTGTCGGCTAAACAAAGATAAGGCGATCCAGCGTAAAAGCTGTCATCACCAGGAGCATGTATATATTAATACTAATAAAAGCAAAACGAAAGGACATCGATTCAATATCCTTCGAAAGCAGTTTGCGGCTGCTCCAGACCAGCCACAGGGCAAAGCAGACCAGCGCCAGCACCAGCCACAGGGAGTTGCCCAGGCCGTAAAAGGGGATCATCAGGCTGGCTGCAACGGTGGCGACAATCCAGGTAAAGGTAATCCGGGCTAATTGCGCCGGGGTAAACTTATCCAGCAGGGTTGGAAAGCCGGCGCGTTCATAATCGCTGCTCAGGTTCAGCATCAGCAGCCAAAAATGGGGAATTTGCCAGATGAAGAAGAAGGAGGCCAACACCCAGATTTGCGGATCAAGCAAACTGCCTCCGGCGGCGACCCAGCCGATGGCCGGGGGGATTGCGCCGATCAGCGAGCCCGGCGCCACGGCAAACGGGGTAACTCTTTTGAGGGGCGTATATACCGCATTATACCAGAACACATTGAAGACGCCCAGCAGCATGGCCGGCACACCGCTGCCCAGGAGCAGGATCAGCGCCCCGGAGAGCATCAGCGCCAGGGAAATTCCCAGGCCGACCAGGGGGGAAATTTTTTCCGCCGGGATAGGGCGCAGCCGGGTGCGTTTCATCTCCCGGTCGTATTCCCACTCCTGGAACTGGTTGAGCGCCGCCGACCCGCAGGAGAGCAAAAAAGCGCCCAGGGTCGGGATGAGCATCATCCAGGTAAGATGTTCCGATGCCAGCAGGTAGCCGACCAGCGTTGAGGCGGCCACCATCTGGGAAATACGGATTTTACTCAGGGCAAGGACAATGCGAAACCAGTCCGCCCAACTGTATAGTCGATAGGTTTGGATCATTTCAGCTCTTTAAAGTATGCGATGATGGCTTGAATTTCCGCCTCGGTTAAGGGCTGGGGCGGCATGGGAACCGCTTCGAACCCTTTCACAATTTTGGCCTGCGGCTGTAAAATCGATTCCCGGATATAATCCTCGTCGACCAGCACTTTTTCGGCCTTGCCCTCGACCAGCACCTCCACCTCGTGCCCATAGATTCCCTTAAAGGAAGGGCCGATGATGCGCGAGCCGTCCGTGGAATGGCAGGCAATACAGCCTTTCATTTTGTAGAGCTTTTGCCCCCGGGCCGCCAGTTGGTCGTCATCCTGCTCGCCGCTGTCAAGATTGACCACCTGGCCGGCCGTTGCCGCATACCATTGATGGTACTGCTCCTCGGGAATCACTTTAACCTTGGAGAGCATGTAGGAATGGCGGTCGCCGCAGTATTCGGTACAGAGGATATCGAACACGCCTTCCTGGATGGCTTCGAACCAGACAAAATTGGTCATGCCGGGAACCGCATCCTGCTTAACCCGGAAAGCGGGGATATAAAAGCTGTGCAGCACATCGGCTGTCTCGATATCGACTTTGACCGGTTTGCCCAGCGGCACCACCAGTGTATCGGTCTGGAAACCGTTCTCATAGGTGTAAACCCAGGACCACATCCGCCCGGTTGCCGTGATATCCGTGGCCCCCTCGGGGACGGTGCGCATATCCCGGTAACCGATAAATCCGTAGTAGAACATGGCCATTACCAGGATGGTTGGTATAACCGTCCATAAAACTTCCAGGGTGGTGTTTCCGTGGATATTGGCAACTTCCTGATTTCGTTTATGATGATAACGCACTACAAAATAAATCATCGCTATGACAACACCCAGGAAGAAGATCACCGAGACGATCAGAATGAACATAAAGGTATCATTAACCTGGGATGCAAATGTTGAGGCATTCGATAACATTGCTTCTCCTCATTTATTGAATCGGGTAACGGGTTAACACATCGGAAAAGGTTAAGCCAATAAAAATTATGAAGGTCACCGCCATCACCAGCAACATCCAGCGGAAGACAGGCGGCTCATACTTCAGGTGCATAAAATAGGCCATCACTAAGGCGGATTTCACCCCGGCCACAATCAACGCAACAGTTACGGAAAATGCTTTCAGATCCACACCGGAGATGGCCACCGTGACGCCGGTAAGCACCACTAAGCCCAGCCACACCACAATGTAGAGCGTATATCCTAATCCGTGTACGGCATTTTCATCGTGCATATATTTTTCCTCCTAGGTGATCAAGTAGAATAAGGGGAACAGGAAAATCCAGATCACATCGACCAGGTGCCAGTAAAGACCGGAGTTTTCCAGTTTAATCAAATTGCGCGGGTCCATTTTTCCGGGAACCGCTTCGTAGCTGATTTTAATATCCACAAATTCGGCGTGCTCATCCAAATCCGCTACCGGGCCGATTTCCCGGCCTTTTTCGTTGACCAGGGCCAGGTGGGCCTGCCCCCGGTACTCTTTGAGGATATTATAGTCTATCACCTCGGTTTGCCGGGGCCGGCGGGCGATGAAGTAAAGCATCACCCCGAAAATCACCATTCCGATCAAAACGTGTAATCCGTGCAGGCCGGTCATGGTATAGTAGAGGTTGTAGAAAACGATTTCCCCGCCGGAGTGCGACATCAGCTCTTCCGAACCGGGATAGATGCCGTGATGAATCTTGGCGCTCCATTCAAAAAATTTGTTGACCATGAAACCGACTCCGAAGGCGATGGTGATACTGATCATCCAGATGGCCAGCTTGCGTTTCCCGCGTTGCAGCGCTTCGATGGCCAGAACCACGGTCAGGCTGCTGGTTAGCAGAAACAGGGTGTTCACCGTTCCGAGGAATACATCCAATTCAGCCGCAGCCAGGTGAAATTCATAGGGATAACGCACCCGGTACATTGCATAAAGAATGAACAACCCTCCGAACAGCAGCATTTCTGTAAAGAGGAACAGCCACATACCAATTTTTGCCCCAACAAAATCGCTGGGGTGTTTATGAACAACTAATGCGTTAGAATGATTACTCATCGGGAGGCCTCCGCAGTATGGTCATAGGGTTCACGATCCACATGAGGAATCTCATCAAAATTTTCCAGCGGCGGCGGCGAGGCAACTTTCCATTCCAGGGTGGTGCCGCCCCAGGGATTTGCGCTTGCCGGCGCCCCGTTCATGGCCGATCTGACCACGTTGTAGATCATCAGCAGCAAACCGGCTACCAGGAACCAGGAGCCAACCGTGGCAATCACATGGGCGTCATGGAACTTGGGAAGGTGATCATAGTAGCGGCGGGGCATGCCCAAATATCCCATCACCATCATGGTAAAATACAGCATGTTGAAGCCAATAATTTGCAGCACAAAGGCAATCATGGCGTTCCGCTTGTTAAACATCTTGCCGGTGATTTTGGGGAACCAGTAATACAGGGCCCCAAATAACGCGAAAACCGTTCCGCCAAACATGGTATAATGGAAGTGGCCCACCACAAAATAGGTGTCGTGAAGGTGCACATCCAGGGAAATGGCCCCGTTCATCAGCCCGGTAAAGCCGCCAATGGAGAAATGGAAGATGAAGGCGAGGGCGTAGAGCAGCGGGATTTCCACCCGGATGGAGCCTTTATACAAAGTGGCCACCCAGTTAAACACTTTGATGGCCGTGGGTATGGCCACAAAAAAAGTCAGGAAGGAAAAAATTACGCTGGCGTAGTAGCTCTGCCCGCTGACGTACATGTGATGCCCCCAGACCAGCGAGCCGACCAGGGCTATTCCCACGCTGGAATAGGCAATAGCTTTGTAACCGAAAATGGTTCGTCGCGCAAAGGTGGGCAGAATTTCCGACACCACCCCCATGCCCGGCAACACCATCAGGTAGACGGCCGGGTGGGAATATATCCAGAACATGTGCTGGTAGAGCACCGGGTCGCCTCCCATGGCCGGATCAAATATGCCGATTCCCAGGGTGCGCTCTAACGTAACCAGCACCAGGGTAATGCCCACTACCGGAGTCGCCAGAACCTGAATCCAGGCCGTGGCGTAGACGCTCCAGACAAAGAGAGGCATCCGGAACCAGGTCATCCCGGGGGCGCGCATACGGTGAATGGTAGCAACAAAGTTCAGGCCGGTCAGGATCGAGGAAAACCCCAGGGTAAACGCTGCCAGCAAAGCCATGGAAACATTGGCCCCGGTGCGAACGCTGTAAGGCACATAGAACGTCCATCCGGTGTCGGCCATACCGCCCGGCAAAACAATCGATAATAAGGCGATCACCGCCCCGACTACGTAAATCCACCAGGAGAGCAAATTCAAACGCGGAAAAGCCACATCCTTGGCGCCCAATTGCAGCGGCAGGATAAAGTTGCCGAAAGTGGCCATAATCCCCGGTATAATAAAAAGAAAAATCATGATAACGCCGTGCAAGGTAAAGACCTGATTGTAGGTGGTAGACTTCATCAGGGTTTCACCCATCGAGAGTTGCTCCAGGCGCATAAAGAAGCCCAGGAACATTCCGACCACAAAAAACGTCATGATCGAAATCAGATATAAAATCCCGATGCGCTTGTGGTCGGTCGATAAAATCCAGGATAAGATCCCGGTATGACGCCCACGAACCTCAAGAAAATTTTCTTGCGGCTGCGCTGTATCTATAGCATGACTAGCCATGTATGACATCCCCTTCTTTTTTACGGTGTTTAGACTTTAAGGTGAGCACCAGAACAAAAATTACGGCAAGCAGCAGCATAATGGTGGCGCTTACTTGTAGCACATTAAAGACATAGGTGCGCCCTTCCGGGTCGTAGCTAAAGCAAAATTTGATTACTTTGGCAATGGTGGGACCGGTGCGGCCCTGGTCGGCTTCTATAACCGCCATTTGCAGATCGAATTGGTTAAAAGTGATTCCATAGAGGTAGCGGCAGATTTTTCCATCTTTGGAGATCACCGTCAGTGCAGCAGGGTGGGCAAAATCGATCCAGCGGGCCTGGTCGGCAATCCGGTCGCCATACTCCCGGAATTCATCTGCAGACAGATTGGCCGCCACAAAATTCAGAAATGTTTGCCGGGAGTTGTAGTTCTGATCTTTGAGCGGGTGCAGTTTTTCCAAAACGCTTGCAGGCGCGCCGTCCTGCTCCAGCACCAGCAGCGCCCGCGGGGTTAAATTAAACTTGGGGGCGCTTCGGCTAAAATTAAAGCCCACTTCCCGGGTCAATTTGCGGATGGTAAGACTGTCCCCGGTCAGCCACAGCCAATCTTCCGGGGCCACCTTCCCTTGCAGGGCGGTCAGGTAATTGTATTTTTTGGCCCGGGCCAGTTCCGGCGTCTCATCGTGATTAATACTGATGGTTAGGATTTTGAAATCTTTGCCCGGCTCGGTTTCAATCCGTTCCAGGGTTTCCTGGAATCCGTTCAGCAATGGGGTACAAATTCCCGGGCAATTGAAGTAGACAAAATTCAGAATGGTGGGACGGTCCACAAAATCGCGCAAGACTATCGTATCGCCGGCCTCATTACGAAAACGATAATCAAGATTGATTAACTCGCCCAAATGCTGGTCCAGGCCGATAGGCTCTTTTGCTTCTTCGGCGTCAGCCTGCAAAACAGCCGTTCCGGCCAACATGATCAGAATCCCGATATACAGAAATATCTTTAAGTGTATCATTATGTACAATACTCCACTTGCGCAAAGCGGACGGGTAAGAGCCCGCATTGGCAGGTAAATGATGCTCTCCACCTAAGCCGGTTTGTTGACCGGCAAATTTGGAAGGTAATCGTTTGGGAACTACAATTTATAATTCAGGCGGTATATTTGTTTTCGCGCCAAACATATATATCATCATATCAGCTATATCTATCTATCAAATGTATAAGGGTCATTTAATATGTTATGCAGCCCGGTTTTTTTTAAATAGTTATGGCCGGGCAATCTAAATCACAGACGAGTAATATAAAACCGCTTCATTTTTTTCACAAGTTAAAATTTCTCCAATAGGAAACAAGTTCTAACCGGCATGGCCTTTCCCCCGGCAAAAGGGGCCAAAAATATTCGGGCAAATTGATCTACCGCAAGGTTATTCGCATATTTTTATGTATATTCGCACAAATCCTTTACTTTTATTCACCACATATTGACACCCATTTGTGGAGGCTATCATGAGACAAGTATGCTATTTATTATACGGCTTGATGCTCTGGGGAACGACCTTGCTGCCGGCGCAGGAGCGGGAAGTACTCATCCCCTCCCCCATCAGCGGATCTCCTTTTCAGTTTCAGGACCAGCAGGATCGCTACGGACAGGCCTATCGCTGGTTCCTGGAAGGGGACATCGACCGCGGCTCAGACATGCTGCGCGAGATTGTCTCCGAGGCCGGCTATCAGCTCTTGCCGGAGAACTACTACGTAGTCGTGGCGCACTTTACCGACGCATTTGCCCCGATCGGCATGTTCCATGGCGATCAGAGATTCCTGAACACCCGTCTCTACGGCCTGGAGCCGGACAACCTGTTCTTTATTTACCTGAGCCGTTCCGAGACCACCCAGGCCTATGTTTCGGTATTGGCAACCTCCAAGCCCTCGCCCTCCGAGGAAAACCTGCTGGCCTTCCTGAGCTTGTTTATCCCCATCATTCCGCCGGTGCAGGCCCAGGGTATTGATACAAGCCAGGTAATCACCTGGGTGGATGTGCGCCAGTTCGAGGTTCCCCCGGCCTTCCGCAAAAACAGCGATTTAGCTTTCCTGGTAAAAAAGCGCCTGGATGATGAGAACCCCCTTGCCGCAGCCGTATTCGACAACACCTCCCGGGAGCGCTGGAGCTACGGCATCGCCACCGCCATCACCAGCGTCAATGATGTCGATATCACCATCTCGAACGACGGCCGGATCATCGTTAAACCCAAGCCGAACCTGGACCTGGCCACTTTTGCCGTGATCGACTACCATTTTAAAGCAATTGACACCAAGGCGCCCACCTTTGGAAATTCTCTGCACCTGATGGGCGGAATCCGCCTGGCCAACTTTATCGAGCCAATCGTGGGCCTCGGGGCGTCGTTCTCCCTGGATTTTATCGATTTAGCCATTTTTGCCGGCTACAGCCTGGAGTTTGCCAATGAGTTGAAAGAGGGGTTCCATATCGGGCAGCAACTTGATGAAGGAGAGAATCCTTTCAAACTCAATCTCCGCGGGAAGCCGCGCTTTGGTTTACAAATCAAGTTCCCTTAAGCAGCTACACTCATTGTACGTAAGCGCCAATCAATAAACCGGAGGAAAAACCATGCATTTAGATGACGTTCGTAAATTGATGCCGGAAGTTCGGCAGGAGTTGCTTTCCAAACCGAATGTAGTGGCCGTGGGAATCGGCTATAAAACCGTGCAGGGAAAAGCAACGGAGAATTTGTCGCTGATTTGTTCGGTCGATATTAAAAAATCCACAGCAGCGCTGACAGCCGCGGAACTGATTCCCGGGGAAATACAGGGCGTGCCCACCGACGTCAATCCCACCGGGGTGATCCGGGCCTTGCAGGATCCCACCAGCCGGTTTCGCCCGGCCCCGGGCGGGGTAAGCATCGGCCACATCAACATCACCGCCGGCACCCTGGGATGCATCGTCAAAAAGAACAATACCCTCTTTATTCTTTCCAACAACCATGTGCTGGCCAATAGCAATACGGCCCAGATCGGCGATCCGATCCTGCAGCCCGGCCCATTTGACGGCGGGCAGAATCCCCAGGATCACATCGCCAATTTAAGCGAGTTTGTTCCGATCGAATTTCAGGGCGGGGGCGGCGGTTCCGATCCCTGCGGGCTGGCCCGGGCCATCGCCAATGTTCTGAATGCTCTGGCGGCCGCCGTGGGCAGCCGAACCCGGATGTATCCCAACCGTATTCAGCAGGCAGACAACCTGGTGGATTGCGCCATTGCCGAGCCGCTCAACCCCGGCGACGTCTCCACGGAAATCCTGAACATCGGCCAGATCAGCGGAGCGGCCGAAGGCGCCCTGAATATGCCGGTTAAAAAGAGCGGACGCACCACCGGCTTTACAACCGATGTCATTCAGCAAATCGACGTAACCGCCCAGGTAAATTATGGGAACAATAAAGTAGCCACTTTTGTGGATCAACTTTTAGCCGGGCCAATGAGCCAGGGCGGCGATAGCGGCTCGGCAGTGCTGAACGATCAGAACCGGGTAGTGGGACTGCTTTTTGCCGGCAGCCAAACCACCACCATCATCAA
>JAJRYW010000168.1 GCA_024275555.1 Calditrichota bacterium
CGCTTCGAACTCAGCGATAGGGCTGTTTGACATTCCAATAACATCCATAAAATTCACAAATGAACACGAATGATTTTTTGCAACTACTCAGGCTCTCGGTTTTTCCGAAGGGTACCCCTGGCAAAGAGTTCTGAGTTCATGGCCTTATAATATTTTTTTCACCTCAATGTTATAGATAATTGCAATCAATACCCGTTTAATTACGGCAATTGACACCCACCGGATAATTATCTATATTTCCTAACTTTGCGTTGAAAACTGGAATTGTTTAAATGATAGATTCTAAGCGCTTGCGCGCACTTCGGCCCCGCCCCGGCGAGGGGCAGTCCTCGACAGAGCATGGTGTGATCCCGAAAGGGGCGAAAGCTGAATACCTTGCAGCCAGTCCTGCCGCCTATCCCTGGGGAACAACGCGCCGTTACAATTCTTACAAAGATTTTCTTGTGCAGCGCTTTGGAGGGCGTTTGCAGAAAGTCTCGGTAGACGCCGGGTTTACCTGCCCCAACCGCGACGGCCTCAAAGCGCTGGGCGGATGCACCTATTGCAATAATACCAGTTTTGTGCCGGCCTACTGCAAGCCGGGGATGTCCATCCGGGAGCAGGTGGAGGCCGGGGTGGAGTACCTGGAGCGCCGTTACAAAGCCCGCCAGTTCCTGGCCTATTTTCAAGCCTACAGCAACACCTACGCCCCGCTGGAGCAATTAAAGCGCCTTTATGAACCGGCGCTGGAAAATCCCCAAATAAAAGGCCTGGTTGTCGGCACCCGGCCGGATTGTGTGGACGAGCAAAAAATTGCCTACTTCGAGCAGCTTGCCAAAGACTACTACATCAGCCTGGAGTACGGCCTGGAGTCGATTTTTGACCGCACCCTGGAGGCGCTCAACCGGGGGCACACCTTCCGGGAGTGGGTGGAGGCGGTAGAGATGACCGCCGGCAGGGGGATTCATATTTGCAGCCACGTCATCCTGGGGCTGCCCGGCGAGACCCGGGAACAGATGCTGGAAACAGCGCAGGTTATTTCTCAACACCCCATTGATTCGCTGAAAATCCACCATCTGCATATTGTCAAAAAAACGGTTTTAGCGGCTCAATATAAACGTAATCCCTTCCCTGTGTTTGGCTACCGGGAGTACCTCGATCTGGCCGTGGAATTCTTACAGCGGCTTCGGCCCGATATCCATATCCAGCGATTGTGTGGGGAGACCCACCCGCGCAACCTGGTTGCTCCCATTTGGGGGGTGCGTCCGGCTACAGTGATGCAGCATATCGAGGAAGCCCTGGAAAAAGAGGACGCCTGGCAGGGACAACTATATCAACCCAAAAAATAAAGGTGGTGTTTGTTGAAGAAGTTTGTATTTATCGTTGTTCTATTGGTTGCCCAGGCGCTTTGGAGCCAGACTATATTTCCCACCCTTGCCGGGCAGCAATTGCTGGACAGCCTGTTTGCCGGCTATCGGCCCGCTTCGGTGTTGTCATATAATAACGCCCGCGATTTGATGTTTGGCAGCCTAAACAACGTCAATGACAGCGTGGCCTGCGTGTATACCGGCTTTAAAGTGTTTGTCGACCCCAACTCCACCACGGCGCCGCGCACCCAGGCCTATAATGCCGGCCTGAATACCGAACACACCTGGCCGCAAAGCCTGGGGGCATTCGGGCAGGCCAAGTCGGATTTGCATCATCTTTTCCCCACCCGGATTGATGTGAACTCCGACCGGGGCAGTTTCCCCTTTGCTGAAATTCCTGACCAAAACACCGATCGTTGGTACCGGCTCGATCAACAGCAGAGCAGCCCTCCCAATCAATTCCGGGATGAATACAGCGAGTTGGACTTCAACACCGCCTTCGAGCCGCGCGAAGATCACAAGGGCAATGTGGCCCGGGCAATTTTTTACTTCTACACCATGTACCGCAGCCAATCCGATCAAACCTTTTTTCTGATCCAAAAAGATGTGCTGCGGGTCTGGAATATCCTCGACCCGGTCGACGCGGCGGAGATACAGCGCAGCCAGGCCATTGCCGTGGTGCAGGATGGCAAACCGAATCCGTTTGTGCTGGATACGACCCTGGTTCGCCGGGCCTACTTCCCCCCGATAACCGGTATCGCCAATGGGAATACCAATGGCCTGCCGCAGCAGATCACTTTGCACCAGAATTATCCCAACCCCTTTAACCCCTCTACGAAAGTGGAATTCGAAGTTCCGGGCCAGGAGTGGGTAAAGCTGACAATCTATGACCAAACAGGTAAAGAGGTAACCACGCTTCTGAACAGGCGGATGTCGGCCGGAGCGCATACGGTAAGCTGGGACGGCCGGGATAATCGCGGGCAGCGGGTGGGCAGCGGAGTGTATTTTTATCAGCTTCGAACCACAGATTATCAACAGACCCGCAAAATGATATTACTACGCTGAACCGCATTTGCAAAACAAATTGCATTTGATATAGGGGCGTGTTACATTTTTTGAACTTTTTTTGAGGAACCGATGGATATATTAGAACTTCTTCCGGACGATCATATCGAATTTAACCTGGAGAGCGGCAATAAATTCCAGGTCATTGAAAGTCTGCTGGACGTGGCGATGAAAACCGGCAAAGTAAGCAACCGGGAACGGGCCTTGCAGGATCTGATTGAACGGGAACAGTATTTATCGACCGGCTTTGAAAATGGCCTGGCGGTTCCTCACGCCAAGACCGAGGCGGTTACGGAAATTGTGCTAATTATGGGGCTGGGCAAAGAGGGGATTGAATTCGATTCGCTGGACGGCAAGCCCACCTATTTTGTGTTCTTGTTGCTCTCGCCGCTGGATATCAGCGGCCCGCATATCCAAACCCTGGCGCTCCTGGCCAGAAATTTCCAAAATAGTGATATTCCTCAAAAGCTTAAAGCGGCCGAGAGTTTAGAAGAGCTAAAATCTGTTCTCCACCAATTCAAATAAGCGTGACGTTCTGTCGTGGGACTTCCTGATATTTTTTCTCGCCATCTTGATCAGGTCGACAGCTATTTGTTGAACTCTGTCCCCCCTGATTTGCCGGCCTCTCTGGCCGAACCCATCTTCTATTTTTTAAAGATGCCCGGTAAAAAAATTCGCCCGTTGCTGGTGCTCTCTGCCTGTGAAGCGGTGGGCGGGAAACCGGAGGATGCCCTTCCGGCCGCGGTGGCGGTGGAACTGTTTCATGATTTCACGCTGATACATGACGACATCATGGACCAGGATGAGCTGCGGCGAGGCTTGCAGACCCTGCATGTCAAATATGGCAATCCCACGGCAATCCTGGTGGGAGATTTGCTCATCGGGGTGGCTTATAAGGTGCTGCTGCGTTCTCCCGCGGCGCAGCTTAAGCCGGTGCTGGATATCTTTACCGATACCCTGGTAAAGGTCTGCGAAGGCCAGGCCCTGGATGAGGAATTCGAAAAACGCGCCGAAGTCCGTGTGGAAGAATACCTGGATATGATTGGCAAAAAAACGGCCTGGTTAATCCAGACCGCCTGCGCCCTGGGAGCGATTTGCGGCGGCGGCAACCCGGAGCAGGTCCAGCACCTTTCCCGCTTTGGATATGCCATGGGGCTTGCCTTTCAAATTCAGGATGACTTGCTGGATTTTATTGCCGATGAAACCATGTTAGGCAAAAAGATCGGCAGCGATTTCCGGATGGATAAAAAAACCTATGTGCTGCTTAAATACAAGCAGACGCTCCGGCAATACCCCCACCTGCAAAGCAATTATCCCCTGGATATCCACCGGTTTACTGAGTTTGAAGCGTTTCAAAAAGCGCTGCATGAGCTGGGGATTGTCGACGCCGTTAAACAGGACGCCGACCGCTATTTTGATGAAGCGGTTACCGCCCTGCAAGCGGGAATTGGCGACGACCGGGACAATCCGCTCTATCAGTTGATCGCCTTTCTGCAAAACCGGCAGTATTGATTGCACCCGGAACCATTCTCTTTTATCCACGAATTTCACGAATTCTCACGAAGGGATTTTTTTATCAGTAAAAAAAAGACGCCCATCAGGGCGTCTCTACAGGTAAAAAAACTTTGCGTTCTTGGGAACTTGGCGTGAGAATTATATTTCAGTAATTCCCTTTGCGTGCTTCGCGCCTTGGCGGCTAATAAACCGGCAAAGAGGGGTCAATCTGCTCCGCCCAGGCGTTGAGGCCCCCTTCCAAATTGCGCACCCGGCTGAAGCCGTGCTTAAGCAACAATTCGGCAGCCCGGGCGCTGCGGAC
>JAJRYW010000169.1 GCA_024275555.1 Calditrichota bacterium
CACCTTTGGCGTTCCAACGTCCAGAACCGCCTGCGCCGCTTCGATCACCTCACCTTCAATACAGCCGCCGCTGACCGACCCGGCAACCTGCATATCCTCGCGGATTACCATGACGCTCCCGGCCGGCCGGGGGGCTGATCCCCAGGTTCGGATAACGGTGGCAATGGCAAATCGTCGCCCCGCTTTTCTCCAGGATTCTATTTCTTTTAAAAATTCCCGCATCGCTTAAATCCTTAATTCTCGATGTCTTTGGGTATCAATAATTGCTCCGTGTTCTCATAGTTTTTGGCGGGATGAACCGGATCGACCGGATTAATTTTTCAGCCTGGGGTCATCCGGGGTGTTCCCGGTTTACCAGGAAACTTTAACAAGAATCTCAAATCTTCCCCCGCCTCTTCAAAAGGCGCTTCAGCGTTCCGGTCCTCCCGGAATTAAAATACAGTTAAGTTATCCGGAAATCAGGTCGAATTTTGAGGTGTTAAACAGAATAAGGAGGTACTCATGGATCGAGTTCGTTTCTTAAGTCACGGCGCCAAAAGAATACTCCTGTTGGATTTTTCCAATTGCACCTCGCAGGAAATTCTGCAAACCATTGAAACGGCCAGGGCGGCCATCCGCAAACAGCCGACCCACTCGGTGCTGACTTTAACGGACGTCACCAACGCTCAATACGACCGCACGGTGACCGAGGCGCTCAAACAATTTGCCAAACACAACACGCCTTACGTCAAAGCCGGCGCCGTGGTCGGGTTGGATGGTCTCAAGAAAATCATCTACAAAGCGGTGATGACCTTCAGCGGACGAAACCTGCAAATTTTCGACACCCGTCAGCAGGCGGAACGCTGGCTGGCAAGCCAGTAAAATGCTCCATGATCAAACGTCATTTCCCCGGTCGCACTTTACCTGGCCGGGGAGAGTTTACTTCTTGAAGAAATCCTTCAGTTTGCCGGCGGCCTTGTCTTTGATCTTCTTTTCAATGGCTTTTTGGGTCTCCTCGATACGCTTCTGCAATTTTTTCACGCCCTCGTCCGCCCGGCTAAATCTCTGCTGAAGCTGACGCCGGTAGTTCCCGGCAAGTTGATCCAGTTCGGCCTGGTATTTCCCGGTTTCCTGTCCGATGCGTTTTTCCAGGTTTTTCCGGGCGGCGGCAACCTCCCCGGTAAGGATGCTCTGCAGTTCCCGGGCAATCAGGTTATCCAGGTTGCTGTTGACAACGAAGCGGAAATCGCCCGACTGCTGTTCAATTTGCGCTTCCAGCACGATCTCGGTAATGGCGTTGCTCAACCGCTGCTTGATCCGGCGCAGCCTGGGATTTAATTGGGAGTCCGGCTCCGGCGCAAATTTGATCCCGGTTCCGCGGAAATTCACCTCCCCGGTCACGCTGTTGCCTTTAAACTGAAGCCGGGCGCGAAGTGCGCCGGTTCCCGAAGCAATTTGGGAGGGCAGCAGGGCAAACTCACTCAACTGCACATTTTTCAGGGGAATCTGGCGGAGGTCGATCAGAATATTCTCTTGTTTCAGCGAATCCCGGTAATCCAGGATGGAATTCAACTCCAGGGAGAGACCGTCTTTTCGCTCGCCGCTCAGGCGAATCTTGGTGGGCCGGTTGATGATCCGCTGGTCGGAAACGATATTTTCGGCTACGCCGCTGACTTGCAGCGAATCGAAGACAACCCCGGAGAGCGCCGCAGATTGAATCCAGAACTTGGGAAACTGGTGGGCGCCGCTAAAATGGATATCCCAGCCGTGCAGGCGCGGGGGCCTGTCCTCCGGGGCCGGGGCGGCCGCCTGGTATTTCTCGGCCAGGGAGCGGGCGGCGGCCACATAGCTAACCGCCGTCTCGAACTGGGCGAGCAGCTTCTGTCCGAAAAGCAATTTGGCCACATTTTTAACCGAGATATCCGGCAATTGCGCTAAAGCCAGCCCGCGCTGATAATCTTGCTGAATCCATCGCGGGACCTGCTTCCCGACGCTGCGGAAGAAAGCCAAATCGGCCTGGAAATCTTTCCTCAGCCCGCCGATGTTCTTCTTGTAGCCGTTCAGTTGTTTCTGCAACTTTTTGGCCCCATCCAGGGCCGACTTCAATTCGCCCAGGTTGTTGATTTTCTGGGGATCGATAGCGCGCAACTGATCTTCCAGCGCCTTCAACTCCCCGGGTTTGGGCAACGCGGCCAGCCGCTGATCCCACTGCTTATATTTTTGCTCCGATAGCTGTTTCAGCGAATCGACCCGCGCGGGCGTCTGTAAATCCAATAGCGCGTAGATGCTGTCGACATTGATTTTCCGGGCGACCTTCGAGACGTTGAACACCGGCATCTGCCGCGCTTCATCCTCCAGGCGCTTTTTCAGCTTTTTTACGAACTCAGGGGGCTCGGCAGCGGTTTGTTCCGCTTTACTTAACGCCCCGTCGCTCTAGCGAGGAGTTCCGAAACGCAGACCCTGCACGGCCAGCTTTTCCATCAAAAATTTTTTCGAGAGCAACGGCTCCGGATCGAGATTCAGTTCGCACTCCGCGGTTTCGAAGAGATTGGTCATGGTTGCGTTGGGATCGGCAACCTGCAGGCGATCCCAGCGGATGGTCAAATCGAACAGGGAAAAATGCACCCGGTCAAACTCGACTTTAGCGCCGACCGCACTCGATCCGTAGCTTTCCAAATTGCGCTCCAGCCAGGCGTCGCTGAAAATAAAGGACAGCGCCCCCAGCAATACCGCCACAACAACCAGTAAAATAACGCCTTGTTTTCGCACCGTTAACTCCCCAGGAAATTTAGTTTCTGATACCATTCGTAGAGCTTGCTGGCCTTCAGCCATTTGACCCACTTCCAGTTTTGCACCCGCTCATCATACTGTTCCCGGTAAAGCGCCAGCAGTTTTCTGACGCCCAGGAACACGGGAGCGGCTAAAACCAGGTAAACCACCAGGCTGCCCAGGTAGACCGTATTGTTGAAGCTGGTAAAGGGGATAACCGGGGCGTTGTAGAGGGTCGTCCAAAGTGGCGTCAGCGCCGGGGTCTCTGCCAACAGAGAGTAGCCAAGCGAGTGGAGCAGCGGGTCGGCCAAATAAACGACGCCGCTGAAGAGCGCATAGGCCATCACTGCCGCGCCAATATTTACATTAATGATGATGATCAGCAGCACCACCAGGATATTGAGCAGACTCCAAAAGGGGGCCAACCCCAGGAACATCCCCAGCACAAATCCCCCGGCAATTTGGTTGGGCGATTGGTTGGAACGCAAAATCTTGAATAAATCGCGAATAATGGTTAAAATGAACATGTTGCCTCTTGCGGATTTGTTTGGCTAAGTTTAATAAGAATTTGGGAATGAAAGAAGAAAAATTTAAACTCAAAATTTGACGCGGAGAAACGCTGAAAAAACGGAGAAACGCTCAGAATTTCTTTATAACTGATGTTACGCGCTCAGATCGTTTTTCGCTTCCGTGCACCTTATTTTGAGATTACTGTAAGCGATTCGGTGATGAGCATTTCCTGACCAAAAAACTTTATTTGCGAAACCGCAACGAACGCAATGAACACGCGACGTTTGCAACGTATGCGTACACGAATTCACAGCGTTCGTGGCGTTGTCTTTGCGAACGTTGCGGTCAAGAATGCCCGCGTCGTATAAATCTTATCGACATGAATACCGGGACTCATCGCGTAACATCAGTTCATAAGTAAACGACATTGAATAAACGACACTTTTTCTGGCACTACCGGCTTCGACGAGCTCAGCCTCCTGGCTAGGACTGCTGGCTGAGCCCCCTCGTTCCAGGCTCCCGCTTGGAAGGCACTTTTCACCCTAAGCTCCGCTTACATTGCCAGGACTAAACCAAACCGGCCAAAAACCGGCAATAGCAAAGCAGAGCTTTTTTTAAAAAAATGTTGTTCCAGGCAGGAGACTGGAACGAGAAGATATATAATGCCGGCGGTGGGAAAGCGGAGCTTTTATTGAAAAGTACGTTCCAGGCAGGAGACTGGAACGAGAAGATTTCACGAGTCATCGGGCGGGTTTACAAATCGGTGAAAAGCAATGCGTTCAGCTTTCCCAAGACTTCTTCCAATACCTGCGGAGGCGCCTCACAAATAAAAGCAGCCCGACGCTTGACCCAGTCCAGACACTTTACCTGGTCTGCTAAAACCACTCCGTCAACGGGCAATTTGGACGGCAGTTCAACTTCAAACGGATATCCTTTCACCTGCGAGGTTACCGGGCAACAAATCGCCAACTTTACTTTGTGATTATAAGCGGTTGCCGAGAGCACTAACGCGGGACGCCTTTTGGTAATTTCCCGGCCGCTCTGCGGCTGAAAATCAATCGCGATAATATCTCCGCGCCGGGGGATATAATCACCCATCTACCAGAGTTCCTTTCCGGCCGCTTCCCCGCTGTCAAGCTCATCATGCAGGTTCTCCTCGCTCACCTGCTCCAGGAGTTGCCGGAGATTAAACTTATCTGTCCGGATGGGGGAAATAATAATTCGCCGGTCCTGAACATCAATTTCCACATCACTGCCTTCACCAATATCTAACATATCCAATACCGCTTTCGGTAAGCGAATGGCATTGCTGTTTCCCCATTTGGCAATCTTGGCTTTCATAAACGCTCTCCCGAATGTTTCTACAAAGAAGATACATTCGTTTTGCAGGAATAGCAATACGCACCACTAAGAAAACGGGATTTATACGGTTCATCGCCAGCCGGGCGGGTCAACTGAATTGCAGAGACGCTGCATATCCCCCCTCCGACACAACGTCTCTACCATGAATCCTCAGCGCAGTAAAACCATCTTGCGCGTTTGGGTAAAGTTGCCGGCGCGCAATTGGTAAATATACACCCCGCTGGCCGCCGGCTGACCGGCGTTACCGGTTCCGTCCCAGCGCACCCGATAACTACCTGGCGCTAATTCAGCGTCCACCAATGTCTTCACCGGCCTGCCTAACAAATCGTACACTGTTAACTCAACAAATCCGAATTCCGCGATCCGAAATCCAACTTCTGTAGAGGGGTTAAACG
>JAJRYW010000170.1 GCA_024275555.1 Calditrichota bacterium
TGAAAAGACCTGGGTGCCGGCAGCGCAAATTCGGAAAACCGCCAGATGCTTTGCCGTTGCCGATTCGGCTGCAATTCAATGGGGCAACGCACTGGATCAAACACCCAATGCCTTCCAGACCTGCCGTGCGATAGCAATTCTCAGAGCCATCACCGGAAATCTTGATGTGCCGGGTGGTGAGATAATTCCCGAATCTATTTCAGTATTGAACGATCTCGATTTTTCACTCCGCAATAAATTTCCTTTAAAAGAAGAAAAACAGATTGGAAGCCGGTTCCGAGTGGCAGCCAGGCAAAATATTGTTCCATTCCAGGAAGCCAGCCAGGCGATTTTAACAGAAAAACCCTATCCGGTAAAAGCCGCTATGATTTTCGGAAGCAATCCGCTGCTATCCCATGCCAATGCCGGGGAGACCGGTGAAGCATTTAAGAAATTGGATTTTCTAGTCGTTGCCGATCTGTTTATGACCCCCACGGCTGCAATGGCCGATATTGTTCTACCGGTTGCGACCCATCTCGAATACAACGATCTGTGCATCGGGGCAAACTATGTTGCTTCCCGTCCAAAGTTGATCGAACCACCGGGAGATTGTCTTTCGGATCTTCAATGGATCAATCTGATAGCACAAAAGCTCGATATGGGAAAATATTTTTGGGATAATGAGGTGTGTGCCATTGATGAGATTCTCAAACCCGCCGGTCTGACCTTCAGCGATCTTAAGGTTAAACGGATCATCTGGACGCAGCATAGATATCGAAAATATAGAAAAGAAGGTTTTAAAACACCTTCCGGTAAAGTAGAATTGTTTTCTAAAGCACTTGAGGATATAGGTATTGAGCCCTTGCCGTTGTATAATGAGCCGGATCACTCCTTGCTCATTTCAACCCACCCTGACAACGCGTATCCACTTGTATTGACAAGCGCCAAAAGCCCATTTTTTTTCCATTCCAGTTATCGAAACATCCAGAATCTTCGCAAACGATCTCCTGAGCCGGTGGTCAGGTTAAACCCGGTGACTGCTGGGAAGCTGGGCTTATTGCAAGGCGATCTGGTGTTTATTGAAACCCCCGCCGGACGGATCAAGCAACGGCTGCATGTCAATGCGGACCTGGATCCACGGGTCGTTGTGGTAGATTATGGTTGGTGGTATCCGGAACAAGGGGTTTCATCGTTGTTCGGATGGCGGGAATCGAATTTAAACATTCTCACCAGCAGCGGTCCTCCTTTTGATCCTGCAATGGGAGCCCCTTCTTTGCGAGGCATTAGGTGTAGGGTTTACAAAAGGTGATCGCTAAAGGCAATTTAGACCCTATTTTGCGGTTCGCTGTTCCGGCCGGCTGTCAAAGCGGGATCTATGCTACCCTAAGACCGGCTCGCCCGAATTGGGAGTCTAATCGCCTATCATCTCGGCTGTCACCCTGGCCACAAGACTCTGGGGACAGATTACCGGATGGCCGCAAAGCCGTTTCATTCGGCGGCCGGCGGCCGGCCCGAAGCCCATGCAGTCTAAAACAATCAACTCCAGGGTAGGATCACGCATTTCGGCCGCAACCGCCTCCAAAGCCGTTGGGTCTCGAGGAGATGCCACCGCAGCTTTGACAGTGAATCCCTTTTGCCGCCAATGTTCTTGGGCCGGCTCCATCTGGCCCGGGTTGGGGGTAATAATACCAATCTTTTTGGTACCGCTGATGGCTGATACCACCGCAGGGACTACCCGTCCGGGATAAATAATCGGGATAGGACTTTTAAGATCGGGAAAGTTTCCCGCGCACATGAGCACGGCGGCTTCGGCTCCGGCGGTGGCCAGCGCCTCGGCCTTCTGCTCTAGCAGGGGAAGCAGCCGGTAGAGTGATATTTCCCGGGTGGTGCCGTCAGCCAATATGGTCAGAAGGGGATATTCGCCTCCTTTACCGACGATTCGGTCGATATCCGGTGTCGCCATCTCATCAAGGGCACCCATAATAGATAGCTCAACCCCCGGCAAAAAGGTGTTGTAAATAGTTTCCAGGTCTGGCCGTGGTGTTTGTCCTAGTACGATGATTCCCAGCAAAGCCATGGTTTCCTCCAAATTATTTCTCATTTTTATCCATCGGACCGACCCTGATGCCGGCCAGGTTCTCCAGCACCTTGATCAGGGCGTGGTGCCCCTGTTTACCAAGCCCCCGGGCCTGAAGGGCGCGGTAATATTGGTAAATCAGCGCTGTAACCGGTACCGGTACACCAAAGGAGTCGGCAGCTTTGAGCACGCTGCCCGTGCTTTTAAGCTGCAGATCAATGGTAAATCCCGGCTGCCAGTCCCTCATAAGGATCTGGGGGCCCCGATGGGTGAGCATCCAGCTTCCGGCCGCTCCGGTGCTGACCGCGGCCAGTGTCTTTTCCAGATCCACGCCACCTGCCTGGGCAAAAAGCAAGGCCTCGCACATGACCAGGGTATGTCCGGCGGCCAGCAGCTGATTGACCAGTTTAACGGTTTGCCCATCGCCGCAACGGGATCCTACATGCACGATATTTTGGCCCATAGCCTTGAAAATCGGAAGAGCTTTTTTAAAATCAACTTCCGCTCCCCCTACCATAATGGACAGGGTTCCCTGGGCGGCGCCTTCCTTGCTGCCGCTGACCGGGGCGTCCAGCATGGAAAATCCCCTTTTAGCCAGGGCGGCGGCATGCTGCCGGCTGGCCTGGGGATTAATAGTGCTCATGTCGATGATCAAGGTCTCCGGCCGGGCGCCTGCAGTTACGCCATCACGCCCGAAAAGCACCTGTTCCACAGCCGCTTCGTCGGTGACGCAAACAATAACTGCTTCACTTTTTGCGGCCAGATCGGCCGGATTGTCAGCCGATTCGGCACCCTGCTGAAGCAAATTTTCCATTTTCGGCCGGGTCCGGTTCCAAATATTTAGGCTGAAGCCGTGGGTCAGAATATGGGTCGCCATGTTTTGGCCCATAATACCCAAACCGATAAAGCCAATTTTTTTCACCATCAATGAAGTCTCCTTTAGCCTATGAATCGGAAAATGAGAATTTTTTTTGAAAGCCGAATACTTCAAATCGCTTGAAGAGCTCTTCCAGGCGCTCGTATTTGGCCTCAAAGTGTTTGCCGTAACTTTCGATCATGAGGCTTATTAGGGCATTGATCAATGTGACGGCCGCGGTATAGGAATCAAAAGCCGACAAACCGGTGGTGGTGATAAGGAACAGGCAATCCGCCAGCCCGGCAGCCGGGGTGATCGGAGAGTCTGCAAATACAACCATCTGTCCCCCTATGTCTTTGGCATATTGACTTGCCTTGGCGTGGATACGGGAATACCGCCTGAAGTCGAAAACTACTAAAAGATCGTCTGGGCGCAAACGGCTGAGCCGGTCGACCAGATTGCCGGGGTTTAGAAGCCAGGCATTATCGCGAAAGCTGGCGATCTGGTAGTAAAAATAATAGGCCAGAGAAAATTCTTTGCGGGTTCCCAAAACATAAATTGCTTTGGATTTATCTCCGACCAAATCCATAAAATTGCTTACAGTCTCCTCATCAATGGTGCTGAATGTTTGCTGAATGTTGGACCAGTCCAATTCCATTGCCTTACCAAAAGCGTCCTTCCGGTTAGGTGACTTGCGGTCATCATTGCGAAAGCGATCTATGGGCGATTTGGCTAAAAACTGGATGTCCTCACGAAAATCAGCCGTGGCCGCCTTAATATTTCGATAGCCGATTTTTGGAAAAAAGCGAGTCACGGTAGAGACGTTGATATTGAGTTTTGCAGCTATTTCAGAGGCATTCTGCAGCAAACCGGCGGGATAGGCCCGCAACAGGTAATCTGCGATGAGATAATCGCTGGGAGTGAACCTGTCGGCACTCCGACTGATTTTTTCCGAAAGACGGCTTTTGGGATGTTCCATGAATGCTTTCCCCCAGCGGTTATTGATGTCGTGGGACGGCCGGCGAAACGCATAGCGACTCCCGGCCGCGGGCAGACAGTTGGAGCAGTGTTCTCAGTAGCACCTGACATCCTTCGGTTGCGTTGTCCTCTTCGATCAATTCCGCCGGACTGTGACTGACGCCGTTCCGACAGGGAACAAAGATCATACCCGTCGGTACGAAAGCCGCCATGGACTGGGCGTCATGGCCTGCCCCACTGGGCATGCGCGTCCATGGAAATCCTTCGCTTTTAGCCGCATCAATGATGTAATCAATCAGTGGCGCCGTCAGCTGAACACTGTTTTTTTCGTAAATTGTTTCCACCCGCCAGCCTTCCCTTTGGGCTGCATAGGCTTTGAGCTGTTCGCGGACGGCCTGCATATCTTCGGCGATCTGTGATCTTAATTCCCCCACAAAGCGACATTCACCCGGCACGACGTTGCTGGCACCCGGTTCGAGGCTAACCTGCCCGATGGTGCCCACCATCTCGGGGTTGCGCTCCCGGACCCACTGGGGGAGTAATGTGAATACCGGGGCAGCTTCTACCAGGGCGTCTTTGCGCAGGGACATCGGGGTTGTACCGGCATGGGCAGGCTCCCCGGGTACCGATACGATATAACGGTAGATTCCTACAATGGCCGTCACGACTCCGATACGCAGATTTTCGGCTTCCAGCCGACGGCCCTGTTCGATGTGAAGCTCCAGGAAGAAAGCGAATTCTTCGGGTCTGCGCCGGGCAGTGTCTATCTGAGCGGGATCCCGGCCCCAATGTTCCAGATTTTGGGCAAAGGTTGGGGTCCTTTTGTTTTTGGTGTGGTGGATTTCACCCTCTTGAAGCAATCCCATCATGGCGCGGCTGCCCACGGTACCCGCATGATGAGCGGCTTCTTCATCGCAAAAACTAATGATTTCCAGATTCCATGGGAGATTTACCCGGTTTTCCCTGAGGGTACGGGCGCATTCCAAGGCCGCAACCACCCCCAGTGCGCCGTCGAACATTCCTCCACTGGGTACGGTGTCCAAATGGGAACCCATAGCAGCTATTTTCTCAGTCTGCGGCTCGTCTGCCTCCAGGGTACCGATCACATTCATGGCTGCATCTACGTTGACAATCAAGCCGGCCGCTTTCATTTTTTCCAACAACCATTGGCGCGCCTGTTGATCGGCAGCCGAAAGTGCGGTGCGGGTGACGCCGCCGGTGGTCTGCTGACCGATCCGGCCCAGTTCCATCAGATCGGACCAGAGACGTTTGCCATTGATGTTTAATTTATTTGTGTTTTTCATATGGATTTACCTGAAATTGTCGCAAAATGCTAAGTTTCCAAAATTCCATCGAATAGTTTAAATCCTGTAAATTATGCTGAAAATGTGACCGGCAGCCGGAACTTACTGGTGAGCTGGAATAAACTCACCGTCACCCCCTGCGGCCAGGACTTCGTCATTCTTAAAAATCACCTGCCCCCGGAGTACGGTCTGCACCACCCTGCCTTGGAGCGTCATACCGTCATAAGGCGACCATTTGGCCGAGGAGCGGCTGCGTTCGGCCCGGAATGTCCATTGCTGATCGGGATCCAGTATGGCGAAATCAGCATCAGCTCCCGGAGTGATGCTGCCTTTTCGGGGTGCCAGCTTGAAACGCTCGGCTGGCCGGCGGCAAAGGAGTCTGGCCAGCATAACCGGTTCGAGACCCCGTTTGACGACCCCTTCACTGTATAAAAGCGGCAGCAGGGTTTCCAACCCGGGTGCCCCCGACCCGTTGCTGAAAATGTTGGCGTTCTGCTTTTTTTCCAAAGGCCAGGGAGCATGGTCTGAAGCTACCCAGTCAATTTCTCCCTTTTGCAGAGCGACCCACATCCCTTCCACGTCCTCTTTTTTACGGATAGGGGGATTGATTTTGGAAAAGGCACCTTTTTGATCCATGTCGTCTTCGTTCAACACGAGATAATGGGGACAGGTTTCCACTGTTACATCCACTCCCTGTCTGCGGTACCAACCGATCAGCTCAAGGCAGCGGGGGTGGGAAGCATGGTAAATGTGAAGCGAAATGCCGGTCCAAAAGGCGAATTCCAACAATTTTACAACGGCCAGAGTTTCGGAGATTGGTGGCCGGGTTTTACAGTGGGCCTTGGGGTAGGTTTTGCCGGCGGCTTTGTAACGGGCAATCAGCGCCTCAATGATGACATCATTTTCGGCATGAAAACCCACGGGCAATCCCACAGCGGCGATCCGCGGCAGAATATTCAATAGAACATCATCATCGATGCGGGGAAAACGGTCCGGGTCAGTCTCGAAGACGCTCAGCTTGAAGCCGCAGGCGCCCATAGCCGTCAACGGCTCTATTGCCTCTTGGTTGCCCTCTTTTTTCAAGGTGGCCAGCAGGGCTACGTCCACTTTTGCCTTTTGACGGACAAGATCAATTTTGGCTTGAAAAATCTCGGGTGTAACCACCGGGGCGCCCTGATCGTAAGGCATCTCGATAATGGTAGTCACCCCACCGGCCGCTGCTGCAGCGGTGGAGTTTTCAAATTGTTCATGCAAATTGCTGTAAGAATGGACGTGGGCATCCACAACCCCGGGAAAAACCAGCTTGCCGCCGGCATCGATGGTCCGGTCGGCCCCGGGTGCGTTGTCGTTGCGGTAGATACCGGTGATCACACCGTCCTTAACACCCACCTGACTCTCCCGGGCCACTATATCGGGAAGAACAAGATCACCTTTTATCAATATATCGAGTGTATCGTTGGGCACAGCATACTCCTTTCTTTAAAAAACTCATGTTGTTGGATCTAATGGTGTGGCTGCAATTACCAAACGCGGTTAACCCAGAAGAAGTTTCGGCAGCCAAAGCGAAATCTGGGGGAACAAGACCAAAAACACCAGTACGATAATGTCGCAAATACAAAAGGGCCAGACACCCCTGAAGATGGTCTCCAGGGAAATATCCATTTCCTTTGGAATGACACCCTTCATGGCATACACATTGAGCCCGACCGGGGGCGTAATGGAACCGATTTCGGTCAATTTAAGCGCAATCACACCAAACCATATGGGATCATATCCCAAAGAAACCAACATGGGAAACACGACGGGTAGTGTGAGAGCGTATATCCCCACAGGCACCATGATCATTCCCAAAACAAACATGATGGATAGAATTCCGATCAATATGAAAATACGCGGGACATCTAAATTTTGCAATAGCATCGTCAACTCGGTGGGTAGCCGCGTGAGGGCAAGAACGCGACTGTAGAATAGAGCACCGATATTGATTAAAAACAACATGGCGGTGGTATTGGCCGACTCTTTCATGGCGTCGGTAACGAAACTCACTTTACGGAAGGAACCCAGAAACCAACCGAATAGGAGTGTAATGAGCGCACCGGCGGCAGCGGCCTCCGTAGGGGTGAACAAACTGGAATAGATCCCTCCGAGCACCACGACTGCGATAACGATCACCGGCCACATTTGCCGGGACTCTTTCCATCTGGATTTTTCGGCATTCTGTTTGTCGATTGATGGCGGGGAAGGGGCCAGTTGGGGGTTCTGCTTTACTCGGTATATGATAAGGATTGAATAAACCACCGCAGTCATTAAGCCGGGAATTATGCCTGCTGCAAACAATTTAGCCACCGACTGCTGGGTAAACAGCGCATAAATAATCATCATCATGCTGGGTGGGATCATGGATGCGAAAGTACCGGCGGAAGCGATGCAGCCCACCGAAAAGGACTTATCATACTGAAGTCGGTTCATTTCCGGTAAAGCCATTTTACCAAAAATTGCAGTGGTTGCAATGGAGGACCCGGAAACCGCACCAAATACGGCACAACTAAAACAGGTGGCTATAGCCAGTGAGCCCCGTATCCCCTGACTAAGAGCATTGACTCCGTTGTAAGCTCTTCTGGCAAAACCTCCGCTGGCTGCAAAAGACCCCATTAAAATAAAAAGAGGAATACAGGCCCATGTGGGCGTTGCGATGGAAAAGTAGGCAACTTGTCCTATCAGGGAAAGGGAACTTCCAAATCCAAGCAACAAAAAGCTGATGAAAAATCCGCTTAAAAGGAAAGCCAGCCCGATCTGAAGCCCCATTCCCATCAATGCCAACAGCATTACGATACATAGAATGCCACCGGTAATAAAATCCATGATTTCGAAGTTTCCCTTATTTATAATAATTATCGCCGGATATTTATGTAAAATATCGCGTCATGGCCGGCTTAATGGATGAAGTCCATCAATCGTCTCAATCTTTTTTTGCAATTCGTTTGGCAGCATCGAACATGTGGCTGACGGTTTGGATAAAGAAAAAAAACAGTCCGATGACCATGAATGCCTTTACCGGCCAGATGCGAAGCTCTACGGTGCCTTCAATTGCTTCGGAGTTTTGAAATGATGCTAAAGCGTTTTGAAAAACCGCGTATAGCAGAAGCCCAACGGTTACAACGGCCATCAGGCGACTCAAAATTATCATTTTCTTCTTTGCTTTGGGTGGCAGCATATTGACAATAAGCTCCAAACCAACATGCTCCCTGTACTCCTCACAACGCGCCAGCCCTAAATAGATTACAATCATCATCACAAAAACGGACAGCTCTGCCATACCCTGGAGGGGTTTACCTGCGGTACGTCCTATAATATCGACGACCAACACAATCATCATGGCCAGCATAAGCCAGCCGCAGAATGCTGATAGAATCTGGTTTATTTTATGAAAAAATGCTTTCATCCGCATGTGCTCCCCAAAAGTGACAAGACCCTAAGTAGAGTCCAGCCCAATGTTGCATGAACAACATGGCCAAGAATCGGTAGTGATCCGTTATTATACCCGATATCATAGGTGCAAACACCATTTTGTGAAATTATCGTTGGTGAACTCAGAGGACGGAGCCGATTTTGCCGTGTTGTTTACCCTGCGGGAAAAAGGAAAAATCCCCATCCCTGTTAATGAAAAATCCAAAGGATGGGGTCTTCCTGTACCCGATTTCTATCTTTCGCTGGCTTGTTTATGTAAAGCTTTTGTTTTTTCCATTACGGAAGCGGCTGTCTTTAAACCGGCCTTTTCTGCATCTTCGACCCATTGAGCTTGCAGCTTTTCCAATTGCCCGGGATTTTCCCATTTTAATATGTCTTCATTCGACAACTCGGTTACTTTATACCCAGCCGCCTTCTGCTCTGCCATGATCGTTTCAAATGCTTCTTTATAGGTATTGGAAAACTTTTGCTCAGCAATCGCAGACGCTTTTAGCATTCCTTCCTGAACTTCCCGGGGTAGACCATTGAAAAAATCAATGTTTACCAGATGAAGAAAAGGCATGGCATACCACAGTTGTTTGGATACTAAAAGATTGGGCGCGACTTCATCAAATTTCATCAGGTGGAGTCCGTCGTAGTTGGTGAAGCACCCGTCGATCGTACCGGTCTGCAGAGCCATGTAAACATCGCCCCAGGGAACGGACACGGGTACAGCCCCGGCGTTTTTTAAAAACCGCAGTGCCCATTTGTCTCCGGCACGCCATTTGTCACCCTTGATGTCCTTCAGTCCCGAGAGCGGATTTTTTCCACAAAAAGCCCCCGGCAGACCGGCCGTGATAAAGATCGGCTTTACATTGGCTTTCTTCAGTTCGGCCTGAAATTCGGGTATTTCTTCGTAAACCTTCCGATAGAACCAAACCATGTTTTCAAATTTGCTGGGACCCCTGGGAAAAAGCTTGAATATGGTATGGGCGGGCAGTTGGCCGGGGTAATGTCCGGGGTAGACGAAGCCCATATTGGTTACGCCATCGCCGATACCCTTCAGGATTTCTTTGGAACCGAGCAAAGCCCCTCCCCAAAAGTCCTGGATCTTTACTTTATTATCAGTCTGTTTTACGATTTCAGGCAACCAGACATCTTTGATAAAATTGGTTCGCATTCCACCGGGCGGATCATGATCCGAGTATCTGATTTTAATCTTACCGGCTTGACAAAAGGTCGTCAGGCCAATTATCACAAAAATAGTGACTAAAATGAGACCCAATTTGCCTAATTTAAGACTACGCATTGAAGACCTCCTACTCCAGAAAGTTAAAGACTTTGTTAGCCTGTCTCCGGGTATAAACCCAATGACTCCTTTTCCAAATTCGAATTATTTTTTCTGTAGATCACCTCCCTTCTCTTGGATTAAATTGGCGTTTTACACGGGAGTGGCTCGAAGCGTTAGCTCACGCCGATTTTAATCCCGGATCAACACATTTTGGGGAAGAAAAATATTATCTTAACGAAACTACTCTGCTGTGGCGGGGTTTTGTTGATCCTCTCTGCAAAAATAAATTCCATTCATAAATTAATGAAAAATATTTAGAATAATCAAAACAGCCTGTCAACAACTTTTTTTTGGAGACACAACATTTCTATTGAAGCATGGGTGATTTTGGGCGCTTTGGCATTGATTTTATCTTTTACCGGAACTTACAGCTGTGAAGATAAATCATTGCTCCTGGCTTCCTGATTTGGATTTTGCTTGGCTGAATCGGACAACCGAGCGGTTGGCATGGCTTGCATCAGCAATTTGAGATTCTCATGTTTTTATATTGTTTAAAGAGGATATATCCGCCCCAGATAAAGGCGCAAATCATCAGAAGTGTTCCAAGTGCATCGGTTAAATTCGCCAGGACATGATTATATCGCAACAACTGGGTTTCCCGGAGAATAAATTCCCAGTCATGAAATCCGTAGGGAGAAGTCCGTCCGGTGTTCCCGCCTAAAAGCGGCAGCGTTAGTGATCTGGCATCATTGATGTACGGGGCAAGATCCATAAAACTTTGACCCGTCCACCACAGGGAAAATGAAGCCGCAAAAGTGTCTCTGGTTTTGATTAAAAAAACCACCAGACATATAACCGGCATTAACACTTGTGCAACACTTCCACCCAGGGAGGTCATCAGCCGGCCAAAAGGTGTGAAAAGGATGTGTCCGAACTCATGAAAGGGAAGGTTTATCAGATGCCAAATTGAGTCGGACACGTAATTCGATTCCATCGGCATAAAAATAAATTTTAATCCCCAGATAAAGATTACCAGAAAAAACAAGGCCCGGCCGCCAAAAATAATGGGGTTGGTTTCCGGCTTAACATAAAACAAAAGCGCTTTAATTATCTCTGCCATGCCAGGTGCAGGTTCCGCCTGAATCGCTGTCGAAGCTTCTGTTTCCGGTATAGTGTCCTGCAGCCGGTGATATTTATCAATAATAATGCCGCATCGCTGACATTCAGTATGTTGATCGGGTTGCTCGAAGCTGCACTTGGGACATTGCATAGTGTGTTTTAAACCGGGGTTTCAGAGACGGAATTGGAATGATAAGTTCGCTGTGAAACCGTATTTCGGGCATTTGTGAGATGTGCTCATACTGTCCTCCGGATTTGGTCGACCTAAAATCGACCTTTAATAGAGAATTTCGGTATTTACGCCAAAAGCTTTAGCCTGATTTAGCAATGTTTAGTAAAATCGAATAAATCAGAATGAATGACATAGTTTCCATGATTTTTTGAAAATATCTCATTTAAGCTGAAAAAATCTTGACTTTTGTGAGCAAAAACCATATTTTTTGAGCATATACTCATAATTTGGATTCGAAAACTTTTATAAAAACAAAATGGAGGAATTGTATGCCATTATTTGATTATCTCTGTGAAGAGTGCGGCAGCGTCAGCGAACTGCTGATGAACGTTTCATCTGATCATCCACAATGTTCCTCCTGCGGCAGTCCAAATCTCAAGAAACTTCTATCGGCTCATTCTTCTTTGTCCGGAGCTTCTCAATTCAGGATGCCCGGTGTGGGTGATACCGGCTGCTATGGTTCGCAGCCCCACCAGGCCAACTGCGCCGGCCCCGGAAGCTGCTGCGGCAAAGGCCGATAAGGATATCACTCCATGCCACTAAACGTCCTGTTCATCGGAAACAGTCACACATACCTGCATTACATGCCCCAGATGCTCGGGGAGCTGGCCCATGCCGCCAACAGCGGTTTTAAGCTGAATATAGATCAGATTACCGGAGAGGGCGCGGGTCTGCAGTGGCACTGGAACAATGAGCCATCCCGGGAGAAGATCCGGAGCAAACGGTGGGACTACGTTGTTTTGCAGGACCGCAGCGGCGGTCCTCTGGAGGAGTTGGAATCTTTTCGAACTCATGCACGCCGGCTGGATGAAGAGATAAAACGGCAAGGCGCTAAAACGGTATTATTCATGACCTGGGCGAATAAATCCCGTCCCCGCACCCAGAAGATCCTGGCGGACGTCTACGGGCAGATCGCCACTGAGCTTGGCGCCGTTCTGGCACCGGTGGGACTGGTCTGGGAAAAGGCCCTGGCTCTGGATGTCGAGCTCAATCTTCATCACATTGACGATCGCCACGCCAATCCCAGCGGGGCCTACCTCGCGGCCTGTGTGTTTTATACGATTTTATTCAACACCAGCCCTGAAGGATTGCCTGCAACGCTTCAGATTGAAGGTAAATTCAGGTTGGATCTGGCCGAAGACCGCGCCGGGTTTCTGCAGAAAACAGCGTATGAAACGGTTTTGAATGCCGAACAAATGACGAGTGACGAGTGACCAACGACGAATGATGGAATCGCTTCGCTCCGTCGTTTTCTATTTCTGGTAAAGACATAATTCAATTTTTGATGCAACTCAAGTAAACCAATCAACTCAATCAACTAATACTATGATCAAAGCAATTGTTTTTGATTTCGGTCAGACCCTGGTGGATTCAGCCGATGGATTTCGCACCGCCGAAAAGCAGGCACAGGACAAACTGTTTGCAAATCTCGGTCTAACGGTACGGGAAGATTTTCTGGCTATCTACCGGCGGCTTCGCAAGGAATTTCATGGGCGATCCGATTTTTCCAGAAATTCACTGTGGCGTGAGGTTTTTTATTATTACTGCCTGGCGGCGGAAACAGGTCAGCTTGAAAAGTGGGAGACCGAGTACTGGGAAACGGTAAAGGCCCATACAACTATTTTCCCTGAAGCTGAGGACGTGCTCGAGTCCCTCAGTGCCCGCTATGAAGTTGCGTTGATCACCAACACTCAGGGGCAGAAAACCACAGGGACCCATCGCATCAGCCTTTTTCCCGAGCTAGAAAAATTCTTTCGGGTTATCATTGTCGCAGGGGAGAATGAAATACCCCCCAAGCCCGATCCGGAACCATTTCGACGGTGTCTGGAAGAACTTGACATTGCAGCCGGGCAGGCGGTTTACGTGGGAGATGACTATCGTATCGATATTTGCGGTGCCCGGGACTCCGGTTTGCATCCCGTCTGGCTGAAACACTCTAGCGTGCGCCGAAATTGGCCGGAGGTGCAAACCTCGGTGCCCGTTATTACAAGCCTGAAACAGTTACTCGATTTGGAATACTAGTTCGCCGCAGAGACGCGGAGGGTAAATTTTTGAAAAGTATGATTTTATCTTTAACAACTATTTCCAGCCTGTAGCCGCAATCCAGTTTGATTCCCTTATATAGAAAGGAAAATCCATCTTCCCTTTGCGTTCTCAGTGTCTGCGGTGAACTATTGCGTAATTCGCAAACCCGAATAAACTGGAAATAACAAATTACAATATCCAGGTCTCAAATAAGATCAAACGTCAATTGTTTGTGATTTTGAATTTCGGTCATTGTGATTTGTTTGGTATTTGAGATTTTTTATTACTGAAACCTGACACCCAAAACCCGAAACCTTCAGTCTCTGACAACATGTTGTTAGAAAAATTCCGCTAATGGCCTAATCTTCCACCCAGTTTAAGATGACTTTACCGGACTTACCCGAGCGCATGATTTCAAAGGCTTCTTCATATTCGGTATAATGAAACCGATGGGTAATGACGGGTGTGATATCAAGTCCGGACTGAATCATCACCGTCATCTTATACCAGGTCTCATACATTTCACGGCCGTAGATACCCTTGATGGTCAAACCGTTGAATACAACCAGGTCCCAGTCGATAGCAGTGGCCGGCGGGAGGATACCCAAAAGCGCAATTTTGGCACCGTGGCACATGTTGGCCAGCATCGAGCGAAGGGCGTCGGGGTTGCCCGACATTTCCATACCCACGTCAAAGCCCTCTTTCATTCCCAGTTTTTTCTGAGCATCCTCGATTTTTTCGCTTCGTACGTCCAGGGCCAGGGTTGCCCCCATTTTTTTTGCCAGTTTCAGACGGTAGGAATTGACGTCGGTTATGACCACATGGCGTGCGCCGGCATGCCTGGCGATGGCAACAGCCAGGCAACCGATGGGACCGGCACCGGTGATCAACACGTCTTCTCCAATGACATCGAAGGAAAGGGCGGTGTGGGTGGCATTTCCCAGCGGGTCGAAACACGAGAGAATATCCATGGGAATATCCGGATCGCAGTACCACGCATTGGTTACCGGGATGCTCAGATACTCGGCGAAGGCACCGGGCCTGTTGACACCGACCCCGCTGGTTTTCATACACAGGTGTCGTCGACCGGCCAGGCAATTGCGGCACCGTCCACAGACGAGATGACCTTCGCCGGAGACAACGTCGCCGGATTTAAAATCATGGACGTTGGCACCGATTTCCGCAACGATGCCGACAAACTCGTGTCCGACGTGCATGGGGACCGGAATTGTTTTCCGTGCCCAATCATCCCAGTTGTAGATGTGGACATCCGTACCGCAAATAGACGTTTTATGAATCTTGATCAGGACATCGTTGATTCCGATTTGCGGCACTCTGACATCCTGCAGCCAGATGCCCGGTTCCGGTTTGGCTTTGACCAGGGCTTTCATTTTCATAGATTCATGCCTTTCTTTTACAAATGAAATGAGGAATGGATGCTATTTTAAAGTTCTATTTTTTGACAGGATTATCAGGATAATTTTTTTTCATTACTTTCCGGATGAACGTAATGAAACACAACCCACCTTCGGTGGAAAATATTTATTGATTTCGCTATAGTTATTGTTTCCGCCTTATGGCAGATGTTTTTTTCGGTTTCACCTGGAAACCGAAAAAACAGGAAATCCAGTTAATCCTGTCTAAAATGTTTTTATGTAATAATAGAATCTATCCATTTAGAGTTTATATTATATCACTTTCAATTCTTTGCCGACTTTAATGAATTTTTCCAACGCAAACTCCAAATCCTCTTTCGAATGTGCGGCGGAAATCTGAACACGTATTCGCGCCTGGCCTTTGGGGACCACCGGATAGAAGAAACCCACCGCGTAAACACCTTCTGCCAGAAGCATGGCCGCCATCTCCTGGGCCAGTTTGGCATCGCCCAACATGATGGGAACAATAGGATGGGTGCCGGGTTTGATGCTAAAACCGGCTCTGGCAATCCGCTCTCTGAAAAAATTTGTATTGGATTCCAACTCTTCTTTGGCAGATTTCGATTCCTTTAAAATGTCAATGGTTTTAAGGGCTGCCGAAACAATGGGCGGTGCCAGGGAATTTGAAAAAAGGTAAGGCCGGGAGCGCTGGCGGAGTATTTCGATGATATCCCTACGTCCCGTGGTAAACCCACCGGAAGCTCCACCCAATGCTTTTCCCAAAGTTGAGGTGATGACATCGACCCGATCCTGGACCCCGTAAAGCTCAGGCGTACCGCGTCCGGTGGGTCCCACAAAACCGGTGGCATGGCTGTCGTCCACCATCACAAGGGCGTCATATTTTTCCGCCAGTTCGCAGATGCCGTCCAGTTTGGCGTAGTCGCCGTCCATGCTGAACACGCCGTCGGTGGCGATCATCCGGGTCTTTGCGCCGGCTGCCTCTTTGAGACAATTTTCCAGCACTTGCATGTCCCCGTGGTCATAACGGTAGCGGGCCGCTTTGCAAAGTCGGATACCGTCTATGATCGAGGCATGATTCAAGGCATCGGAGATAATAGCATCTTTTTCACCCAGTAAGGTTTCAAAAAGACCGGCATTGGCATCAAAACATGACGAGTAAAGGATGGTATCGTCGCTGCCTAAAAAATTGCTGATTTTCTTTTCCAGCTCGAAATGAATATCCTGGGTGCCGCAGATAAAGCGCACGGACGCCATGCCGAACCCTCTTTCGTCCAGGCCCGCCTTGACCGCTTCGATGATTTCGCTGTTATTTGCCAGGCCCAGATAATTGTTCGCGCACATATTCAGGACCAGTTTTTCAGCGACATTGATGCGGGCCTGTTGAGCGGATGTAATGTGACGTTCGGATTTATACAGGCCGGATTGGGTGATTTCTTCGAGTTCGTGTTTCAGCACTTCTCGATATTTACCATACATGACTGCCTCCCCCGGGTATTGTAGTTTGGAAAATTTCGTTTTAAAACCATTGTCCAATAATCAGTGCCCAAAATCGTAATATAGAAAAAAATATTAAAATGCAATCATTCAATTCGCTGCTCCTGTTAAAAATCATAGCACGCTAAAAATTGTCCTTGCAAAGGCCTATAAATTTTTCTAAAAAATCTTTTTTAACGGATTAAACTATTAACCAGGAAACGACACCTATGAAACCAAAAAATTTGCTTTTCATCACAGCCGACCAATGGCGCGGCGAATGCCTGTCGGCATTGAATCATCCGGTCGTCAAGACACCTAATCTTGATAAACTGGCATCTGAAGGACTTCTGTTTAAAAACCATTTCGCCCAGTGCACCCCGTGCGGTCCCAGCAGGGCTTCCCTGTATACGGGTATGTACCTGCAAAATCACCGATCGATCCACAACGGGACACCCCTGGATGCGCGGCATACAAATATAGCCCTGGAGATGAGAAAACTTGGTTATGATCCGACCCTGGCGGGGTACACGGACACGACTGCCGACCCACGCTGTTATTCGGCAAATGATCCGGTGCTCAAAACCTATGAGGGTATTCTGCCCGGCTTTGCGAGGGTTCTCGCGATGCCCTCCATCAGTTTCCCGGAACCCTGGGCCCGCTGGCTGGAAGCAAAAGGATACAACCTGCCGGCAAATCTCAGCGACCTGTATTACAAGTCAGAAGAAAAATATCCGGGAGCCGGCAACAGAGGGAGAACCTATGCACCGGCCTGCTATTCCAGAGATGAGAGCGATACGGCTTTTCTTACCGATCAAGCGCTGCAGTATATCAGGAGGCCGGGTACCAACCCCTGGTTTTTACACCTCAGTTACTTGAGACCCCATCCGCCGTATTTAGCCCCCGAGCCCTACGCTACGATGTACCATCCTGATGACGTACCGCCCTGTTTCTTCTCTTCTTCTATAGATGAAGAGAAGAAGCATCCTTATCTCCAATTTTTGCTGGACAAAAATTTGCATACCGGAAATTTCCCGAAAGATGAAAACTCGATACGCCAGTTGCGCGCTACCTATTACGGATTGATGACGGAGATTGACGACAATATCGGCAGGATACTTGCGTTGCTCAAAGATACCGGTCAGTACGACCATACCGTTATCGTGTTCGTAAGCGATCATGGAGATCAACTCGGAGATCACGGTTTACTCGGTAAAGTATCTTATTTTGATGGAAGCTTCCACATTCCGCTCATCATTCGGTTACCGGCTGAAAGTAGGACCGTGAAATACGGTCGAGTCATCGATGCCTTTACCGAAAACATTGACATCCTGCCGACCCTGCTTGAGCTTTTTGGTGGTCACATCCCCAGGCAGTGTGATGGGGCCTCCCTGTTGCCATTTTTCAGGCACGAATCAGTGAAAGGATGGCGCACTGAAGTTCATTGGGAGGTGGATTTCAGATTTTTAGGAGAGTATCCCGATGGGCTGCCGGGCAAAAAATTGGGACTGGCATACGAAGAATGCGCTTTCAATGTAATCCGGGATGCGCATTATAAATATGTCCACTTTACGGCCATGCCGCCGCTACTTTTTGATATCAAAAATGATCCGGAGGAATTGCACAACCTGGCGGATAATTCTACCTTCACCGGTTTGATGTTTGAGTATGCCCGCAAAATGCTTTCCTGGCGTATGATCAACGATGAAAGAACGTTGACTCATATGCGGGCAGGGCTCGAAGGCATGACTGAGCGACCAGTTTGATCGAATAAAAACTGAATGAAATACAATTCTTCGAAATTTTGCGGTTCGCTTGTTTTAAAATAGATAAGGCGTAGCGTCATCAATATTCGAAGTTCGGCGTTGGACGTTCGATGTTCGACGTTCGAAAAATTCACTGTTCCGGCCAGGCGGTGTTTCA
>JAJRYW010000007.1 GCA_024275555.1 Calditrichota bacterium
AATATGCAGCGGTATCATGAACAAAGCGCAAGCTGAAGCTTGCGGCTACCGGGTTAATTTTTTCAATATGCAGCGGTTTCATGAACAAAGCGCAAGCTGAAGCTTGCGGCTACCGGGTTAAATTTTTTTCAATATGAAGCGATTCAAAGATAAATTTTGCCTCCGCTTAAAGCAATCAAAAATGAGCCGATTTAGCTTTGCGCAACAATCTTCAGGCCGGCGCGTAAGTTCACAGAGAAAAAAGGAGCGGCCAAATTGACAATTATTGAAACACACGGGCTTACCAAACATTATTCCCGGGGAAAAATACGAGCGCTGGAAGACCTGTCGATTTCTGTCGAGGCGGGACGAATCTTCAGCTTGCTGGGTCCGAACGGGGCCGGGAAAACCACCTTGATCAAACTGCTGCTGGGCATCGTTTTTCCCACCCGCGGCAGCGCCACGGTGCTGGGTAGAGATATTAGCGATCCCCGGGCTCATTCCCGGTTGGGCTACCTGGCCGAGAATCATCGCTTCCCGGAGTTCTTGACGGCCCGCCAAACACTTTACTATTACGGCAAGATGAGCGGCGTTGCCCCGCAAACCCTGAAGAAACGGATACCCGGGCTGCTGGCCCTGGTAAATTTGAGCAAGTGGGAGCAGGTTAAAATCCGCAAGTTCTCCAAGGGGATGCTGCAGCGCGTCGGCATTGCCCAGGCGCTTTGCAATGACCCCGAACTGCTTTTCCTGGATGAACCGACCGACGGGATCGACCCGGTGGGGCGGCGGGAAATCCGGGATATCCTGCAGCGCCTGCGCGACCAGGGCAAGACGATCTTCCTCAACTCGCACCTGCTCTCCGAGGTGGAGCGCATCTCCGACGAAGTCGCTATCCTGAAAAACGGGCGGCTGATCCGGCAGGGCAGGGTGGAAGAGTTTATCTCCATCAAAGAACAATACCAGGTGCAGGTTGCGGAAAGCGGGACGCAGGTAGCGGAAATCTGCCGGGAGTTGAACATCCCCATGATTCCCCAAAATGGGAATGTTCTTATCAGCGTCGGCGACGAAGAGCAGCTCAACCGTTTCATCGACCGGCTCCGGCAGGAAGGCGTGCTGATCCGGGCGATTACACCGCGCAAAATCAGCCTGGAGGATTTTTTTATTGATGTAATCGAGGAAACGGCGGAGGGGTCCCCATGAAGCTGATGGCAATTGTTCAACTGACCGTGCGGGAATCCCTGGCAAAGCGCACCTTTATGGCCTTTTTCGGCATCGCCACCCTGATCAACATTCTGTTTATTTTTGCGCTCAACCTGGATATCGTCGACGGCGCCCAGTCCTATATCTCGCTCTTCGGCAAAGAGATGGACCAGGTTGTCGATGTGCAGCGGGTTGTCTACGGAATTGAGGCGGTGATTGCCGCGCTGCTCTACACCGTCGGCGTGGTTCTGGCGCTATTTGCCGTCAGCGGCCTGGTACCCGGTTTCCTGGAAAAAGGCAGCATCGACCTGCTGATCTCCAAGCCGCTCAGCCGCTGGCAGATTCTGACCGGCCGCTACCTGGGCGGAATGGTCATCGTCTCCCTTAATATCTTTTATTTGATTGGGGGAAGCTGGCTGGTGCTTTCTCTGAAGACCGGAATCTGGAACCCGGGCTACCTGCTGGCCGGCGGGATGATTCTGCTGACCTTCGCTATCGCTTTTGCCCTGATGATGCTCCTGGGAGTCCTGATCCGCAGCGGCCCCTTTTCTTTGATGATCACCTACCTGGTGTTCACGCTCAACTTCCTCCTGATCGGCCGCGACCAGATTTACGCCCTGCTGAGCAGCAAATATTACGGCTATGTGCTCGACGGCCTTTACTATTTTCTTCCCAAGACCAGCGAATTGGGGCGCATTACCGAGGAACTGGTGCGGGG
>JAJRYW010000171.1 GCA_024275555.1 Calditrichota bacterium
GGAAATTCGTTCATCACATTCAAACAATTTCATTCTCATACTAATTCACGGGTCTATAAGCGCCGATTGAAGGATCGACTCAAATGTTTTAATTGATTTGGCCATATTAAAAAATTCCCGGCGCCGCCGAATCCCCTCGACTTGCATCTTCGGATTTTCGGCCAGTTGACATAACGTCTTCTTTAAATCTTCCGCATCCGAGTAATCGGCAAAAAATCCAAACTTGTCTTTCACTAAAGATTCCACGGCGCTCTCTTTTTCGCCGATTGCTAAGATAGGTTTTTCAAAGCAGATGTAATCATAAAATTTGCCCGGGATTTGCAGGCGCGTAACCGGCTGGAGGAGCATCAGGATATCACCTTCCATCATACAGCGGAAACTTTCCCGATAACTGACTTGCGGCAAAAACTCCACCATATCTTCCAACTGAAGTTCTTTGACCCGGTTCGGAATATGAGCAAGTTCCTCGGTAATGCCGCCGATAAACTTCAGTTTTACCCGGTTTTTCAAGTGCGGCTTTTCGGTAATTAACTGATGAAGCGCCTGCACAAGGGGCATGGGGTCGCGCCGCTTGTAAAGAGTGCCGGTGTGTACAATTGTTACCGGGGCGGTTTGCCGGGCCTGTCGATCAGGAACGCGATGATCGGCCGGCAGGATGTTATCCGGATCATACCCATTGTAAAAAACCCGGAATTTATCGGCGGGCAGGTCGGCATAGAAAGCGATAAAATCGTCGCACATCTGCTGGCTGACAAAGACAACCCGGTCGGCGCTCTCCACCACCCATCGTTCCAGTTTCTGAATCCAGCGATGTTTACGCCGCTCCATTTTACTGGACACCCGTATTTCATCGTGCCAGGGGGAACGCGCCCAGGGGTCCCGGAAATCGACAACCAGCCGGGCCCCGGTAATTTTTTTCAGCAACGCTCCGGAAAGATGAAGGCTGTGCGGCGGTGAGCTGGTATAGATCAGATCAATTTTGTGTTTACGGATAATTCGCCAGCCGCGCAAGACCGCAAAGGGGAGCATTGTGACGTCTTTATCCGGGAATTCCAGTAAATCGGAGACGGTGGAGATCATTTTTTTTAACCAGGCGAAACGGCCCCGGGGGGAAGATTTTGCGGCGCTGCCCGGCGAAGGCGGTGAGGAGGTTGCCCGGTTGCTGGCGGCTCCGCGCTTCCTTCTGCCCCGCAGAGCGTCGCGAATTTTCAGCAGCGTCCCCACCAGGTCAAACTTTCCGGTGCGATATATGGTCATGGAATCCAGCAGGGCCGTTATCTTTGCATCGCCGCCGGGCGTCTGCCGGGCCGGGAAGTAATCTTCTTTTAGGGTCAGCACAAATAATTGCCAATCGGACTTATCCAGGTATTTGGAAATACGGATAATTCGCTGGGTTCCGATGGAATTGTTGGGCGGAAAATTGGTGTTTAAAATTAAAAGGCGTTTTTTCATGGTCTATTTCAGTATGCCGCAAATGACTGCTTCGAAGACCGGCATGGTCATTTTTAAGCTGATGTTTACCCGCCGCAATTGGTAGCGGTCGGTGTTCCGGTCATTAAACAAGGGAATTTGGGTAAAAGCGCACTTATAACCCAATTCCTTCAATTGTCGTATTTGGGTGTCGCAATAATCCGCTGTTTCCCCGTTGGGATAGCTCATGGTCCGGCATTCCCGGCCGGTTTTTGCTTCGATTAGTTCTTTGGAATGCTGAAGCTCCCGGTAGCTATCGGCTTCGCTGAGAGGGGCCAGGATCGGATGGCTGTGGGTATGAGAACCGATACTCTGCCCGGAGGCGATCATCTCCCGCACTTCCTCCCAGGTCATAAACAAGTAGCGGTCTTCCTCTTCTGCCGCGACGCTGGGATTTACATCATTCAGTTGCTCCTTAAGCCGGGCCAGGATTTGATCACGCTGCAGCGGCGATTGGCGTTTCATAAATGTTCGGATAACCCCGGAAGCCTGTTCGCGCGCTTTAGCGGTATTCAGGGAAAAGGTGCGGGGCTCTTCCAATTGGAGCTGCACCTGCGGGCGCTGTGTATTGGTGATGATCCGGGTCACCTGCTCGGTCCAGAGCAGTTCCCTTGTGCCGATCAGTCCGGTGGTGATAAAAAAACTGCCCTGGAGTCCGTATTTTTTCAGAATGGGCATGGCGTAGAGGAAGTTGTTCCGGAACCCGTCATCAAAAGTGATCAGGAATCCCCCGGAAAGCTCGGCGTGCTCGGAAAAAAAATCTTCCACCCGCAGCGGGCGGTAGTGTTTTAACAAAAAGCGAATCTGCTCTTCAAACTGACGGCTGGTTACAAAATTACGGTATTCATATTCGGGAACCCGGGGAGAGAGGGCATCGACAACGCCATGATAAGTCAGCACGATGGCTTTATCCTGATACTGCCGGCGGCGACCACGATAGACGCCGGCAGCCCTTAAGCCTCCATAGATGGTATTTTTTAGCAGTGTTTTCATCATATCAATAGACCTTATTACCTTTTAAAAAACTATAATTATTAACTTTAAAAAACTACTGTCATTTTCCCAACCACAACGTGGCGCCGTTGGCGTTGGCGCGGGATGGCGTTGCCACGAATCCCGGTTTGCCGGGAAGAGAAATCTGTGCGTATTCGACATTAAATTTGCTGAAATAATTGTAAATTAAAGATAAAGTTTTGAGTGTTAAC
>JAJRYW010000172.1 GCA_024275555.1 Calditrichota bacterium
CATTAACATTACGAGCAGGAGCGCCAAACTTCAGTTTGGCCGTGATAATATAGACGCGTGAATAAATTCGAGAAGACTGCCGGTTCTCAGGTAGCCGCATTCCGGGTAATCGGAATGCGGCTGCCGCAGCAATCTATATTCGCGGATTAATTCACGCCTCTATAAAAAACGTACTGGCTGTTTTATTTTACCGGGTGTTCTGGGTACACGACAAAACAAGTTTTGTCGCTCCTGCGTTACTGATGAGCATCAAAATTCGGGTTGACATGACAGCGGGTTTAAAAAAACACCATAGCCGTTCCAACAGAAGAAATCTTTTCAGCGAAATTCTGCGTTATCGGCGATACTCTGCGTCAAAATAAATTTATGGCAAAATGGACGGCGCCAAAGATGCAACCGGGAAGATCAGGTATTCCAGGAAGAACAGCAGCCAGATAAAGAGGTAGAATCTCCGCACGGAGGTTTTGGCCGAGAGGTCCACCTTGCCGGCGATATACCATGCTGCAAAGAGCAACAGCAAATGCGCCCCAATCATGATCACCGGGTCTGTCCCGGGCAGGCCCAGAACCGCTGCGAGAATCACCCCCAGGTAGGCCGCGGTGAGAATCGCCATTCCGCTGCGGAACACCACCTGTTTTCCCAACTGCACGGTCAGGGTAACAATCCGGAAACGCCGGTCTCCCTGCTCATCGGGAATATCCTTAAACCAGGCAATAACTAAGCTTAACAGGAATATGAAACCGGTCAGGGCAATCATGCGCGGCGGAAAGTGGATTACCCGGCCGCTGACGGCCTGGAAATGCAGGAAAATAAAGATGTTGACAATCAGCCCCCGAACGGTAAAGATGCTGGCGGCCGCCCAAAAGTGGAATCGTTTTAAACGCAGGGGAGGCAGGGAGTAAGCCGTGCCGATCAGCAGGCTCAGGATCACCGTGGTTAATAAATATCCGCCCTGCCACACGGCCAACCCCAGGGAGAGGGAGAAACTACTCAGAACAATGATCCATCCCTGTTTCTGTGAATAAGCGCCGGAGGCCAGGGGCAACTCGGGTTTGTTGATCCGGTCAATCTCGACATCGGTGAGCTGGTTTAATCCCACGATGTAAATATTGGCGCCCCAGCAACTCAGCAAAGCCCACAGCAGCGAGGCCAGGTGGGAGGAGGATAAACTATCCTGCAAAAGCGCCATCACATAAAGGGCGCTGACCGATAGCGTGGTGCCAATGATGGTATGGGGACGGGAAAAACGGATAAAGTTCACGGCGGCGCTCATGGTTTCCGGCTCCATAAGACGCCGAAGTGCAGCAAACCGGTGCGATAGCCGCGAATCATCAGGCGCATGGCCAGCGCTCCGCGGAGGGTTTGCAATCCCGCCCGGAGTATTCCCAGCCAGTTCCCCGGTTTAAGGGCGGAGCGCACCACCGCCGGCCAAAACGGGGCAACCGCACGGGTCCAGTCCGCGATGCGTATCTTGCTGAAACCGGCCTGGCGGGCAAAATCCCGGAGATGATCCAGGGAAACCATCGGGGGAAGATGATAGGCCCGGCAAATCTTTTGCAGTTCCCGCGCTTCCAACATGCTCAATTACGGCGGCTCGGGGCGATGGCACCAGGTTGCCATCAATAAAATTCCGCCGGGACGAAGCATCCGATAGCATTCGCGGAAAAATTTGGCTTTATCCGGGAAATGCTCGCAGGCTTCCAGCGACCAGATTAAGTCGAACGAATGGTCTTTAAACGGCGGTTGCAGTGCATCGGCCAGCATAAATTCGGTGGAGTTGCTGAGTTGCCGTTCCGCAGCGCGCTGCCGGGCGCTTTCAATTTGCACCGGGCTCAGGGTAATCCCGGTAACCCGGGCCCGGAAATGTTCGGCCAGGTAACAGGCGCTGCCGCCCACGCCGCAGCCCACATCGAGAATATTTTTAGCCTCCTCTACCCCGCCCCATTTAAGCAGTTCGTAGATTAAATCCACCTGGGCCTGGGAATGGGAAGGTTTGCCCTGCCCGTCAAATCCATAAAAGCCGTGATGGAGATGCTCTCCCCAGACCCGCTCCCACAAGGGAGTGGAACGGTCATAGAATTTCCGGATACGCTCGTTTAATGGTTCTTTTGCCATAGGTTGTTCTGATTTTATATGATGATCCAAAGTACTAAAATAACGATAAAAATTACCAGGGCCACAGCGGCCTGTTTCTGATGTTTGGTCAGTTGCTCCGGTTCCTTCTCTGGGACATTCTTACCCAAAAATTTTCTACGCAGCGGGGAGAGAAAATGAGCCAGCAACGCCATGGGAATGAAAAAGAATCCGGCCAGGCTGCCAATCAGCAGGTTTACGGCCAGCAGCAATTTCCGCCCGGGGGGAAGCGGCTTTTCCA
>JAJRYW010000008.1 GCA_024275555.1 Calditrichota bacterium
AACTTGCCGGAGAATTGGGGATTCTCCCTCAAGTGATCTTTTTGGAGCGAGACCCGCAATTAACCGCCAAAGACCTGATCTCGGCAATAGACATCGGCGTGGTCGCCTCGCGGGGGTCGGAAGTTATCTGCCGGGTCTCTGTGGAGTACATGGCCATGGGCAAGCCCCAGGTTGTTTCCGATATCAATGTCCTGCCGGAGATCATCGAGCCCGGGCGGAACGGCTTTGTGGCCCCCGCCGGCGATGCTGAAGCGTTTGCCGCCCACCTGCTCGCGCTGATCGAATCCCCCCAACTGCGCGCTGCCATAGGGCAAAAAGCCCGAATTACCGCTGAAGAACGGTTCAGCTACCCGGTTCTGGTTGAAAAAACTCTGGAAGTTTACAAAGAAGCAATTCGCAAAAAAATGAGGAGAAGCTAAGCGCTCAGTCGCGGGAGCGGCGATGGAGATGCTGCAATTTGGCGTAGCGCAGGAATACATCAAACCCGGACAAGGCCGCGATACAAAAGCCATAGAAACCGTCCCGAAAACCTTGCTTGACTATGAAGGTCTTGAGAAACTTTGCCGGCGGATTGAACAGCAACTGAATCCAATTTGCTTTTTTGCCGGATTGAAACAGTTCTTCGGAGGCTAACCCGGAGTAATGATCGATCCTCTGAACATGATCAGACAGCGAAATAAAGGAATAGTGGAGCAGATCGCCGTGTAGCACCGTGCGGTTCAAATGCGCCGGGCACTCCAGGTGTTCATGCACAAAGTCTCCTTTCCAGAGGCAGGCGTCTTTGGGGAACAAGCGAACTTTTCGGTCGGGATACCACCCACAGTGTCGCACCCAATGGCCGCAATAGCTGGTAAGCCGGTTTACCAGGTAGACTCCGGAAAGGTTGGCCTTATAGCGCCGGATTGACTGCGCCAGCGCTTCCGAGACCACCTCATCGGCGTCGATGGAAAAAATGTAGGCATGGGCCGCCTGCCGGTTTCCAAAATTCTTTGCCGAGGCGTACCCCTGCCACTCGCGGAGAAACACCCGGGCGCCCTGCGCCTCACAAATATCCCTGGTTTGATCGCTGCTGTGAGCGTCCACCACGATGATTTCATCAACGAAGGATTTTAGAGACTGCAAACACCGCTCGATGTTTTCCGCTTCGTTGAAAGTAATGATAACAGCGCTGATTTCAGACATCGCTCACGATTCGTTTTTTAACGGCTAAAAGTAATCTAAATTAGCAGATTACACCATTTATTTGTAATTTTGATGTTTATGAGCGGAAATACGAGGGCTTGTTGAAAAATCTTTTGGCGCCGCAACGGATTTTATTGGTTCGAACCGACCGGATTGGCGATGTGGTCCTGACCACCCCGGCGGCCGGTATAATTCGCCAGGCCTTTCCGGAGGCCAGCATTTTCTTCCTTTCCCGGGAATACACCCGGCCGCTGCTGCAGATGCAGGCCGCCGTCAACAAGGTTCTGGTGTATCGCCCGGAGGGGATTCATCGCGGCTGGCGGGGCGTCCGCCGCTTGAGCCGGGAACTGCTTGCCTTAAAGCTGGATACGGCGATTTTGTTTTATCCCCGCCCGGCCCTGGCGGCGGCGCTCTGCCTGGCCGGCATTCCCCGGCGCATTGGCATCGGGTATCGCTGGTACTCCTTCCTGATGAATCAGCGTATTTATGAACATCGCAAACATGGCCTGAAGCATGAACTGGAATACAACCTCAACTTGCTCACTCCCCTGCTCGATCCCGCCCGCTATTCAATCCGGTTTGATTTTTCCTTGCCTGCTGATCTGCTTCAGTGGAGAAATAAATTTTTAGCTGAGCAGCGTATTGCCGGGAACTACATTGTTTTGCACCCCGGGAACGGCGGTTCGGCCCCCAATTTAACCCTCAGGCAATACCGGCTGATTATAAACCATCTTCTAAAGGAAACCGATTTCACCATTCTACTCAGCGGCAGCATCGCCGAGAGACACCTTTGCCGGGAGATTCGCCGCGGATTAGAACAACCGCGCCTGGTTGACCTCTCCGGGCAATTGTCGCTTCAGCAGTTGTGCGGGGTGTTAGCCGGCGCGTCGCTGTTTCTTTCCACCAGCACCGGGCCGTTGCATATTGCCAACGCCTTTGGAATTCCGGTTCTGGGATTTTACTGCCCGGCCCGCTCCTGCGCCCCGCAACGATGGGGCGCTTATGATCAACTGGAGTGGATGCTGGTTCCGGAGGTGCAGCCCTGCCAGCGCTGCAAGATTGACCGCTGCCCCAATGGAAATTGCCTGGAAAAGTTAGAGCGTGCGATGATCATTACTGCCCTGCGGCGGCGCCTGGAACAACTGACCCCGCCGCGCTTCCACGCCTCCCCTTAATTCTGCTCCCGCGGGGTAACCGGTTTAATCCGCTTGATGGCTTTTTGGGTGGGACGGATTTCCAGCGAATCCGGGTGGCAGTCTTTGGAAACCACATCAATCAGACGGGGCAGTAAAATATTGAAATGGGCGTATTCGGGGGCCTTCAGCTTGCGGATATGCCTGTGAATCAATCTCATAATCTGAACCTTGTTGGCTGTCCGCTGTTCGCTCATCTTCTGCACATCCAGCTCCCGGCAGAATTGCCGCAAATCAACCGACAACTCGGTGGAGCGATCCAATTTTATTTTAATCATCAGCGGCGTTTCGGGATCATGGTCGCTGTGCTCCAGCAATTCGGCGGACTTCACTTGCCGCACCAGGGCGTTGGCTTGTTTGGCCGGGCCGGCCATCAAATGGATCTCTTTCAGCAACGGAGAGACGCTCGAGTTTTCGGATTCCCGGCCGGCTTTGGCGGTCGAGTGTCGGCGGCGGCTGAGTGTTGCCACCCAGATGGCCGGCGCACTGAGAAAGATAAGCGAGATCCCAATGGCAATGTAGAGCACCGCCTGCGACACTTTTTGGCGCTCCAGTTCCTGGAATTCTTTCAGCAAATTGTGCATGGCCGGAATGATCTGCTGGTTGGCAAACAGGCGTAATTCCTTCAGAGCGGAGCGTTCCGGGCTGCTTTCTTCCATGCGGCCGGCCAGGATCAGAAACTTTCGCACCGCTTTACTGCCCCGGGGCCGATGGGCCAGGTAGGCGCTGCGAACCGCTTCCCGGAATTGCGGATCAACCAACAGCGCCGGATTGCCCCGGAACAGGCTCAAATGCCTGGTTTCCAGCTTTTCCAGCAGCACCTTCAAACGCTGCTGCTGACGATGCTTTGCCAGGTTATCCCTCTCTTGCGCCAACCGCTGCAAATCCGAAACAACCTGCACACTGGCCAGCCCGATTTCGGTAACAGCGTCAGCCGCGGTGGAAAATTCAACCCGGGCGTGCTGCACTTGCCGGATTCCCCATCCTGCTGAGAAAAGGCCCGCAACAAGAATCAGGCTGAACAGGATCAGTGCGATTGTGGAAGTTCTGATGGAAAACATTTTTCATCCTTATGGTTTACAATCTACGCGTCTTTGCTTAGGTTGCCCCGGCTGCCCGGGGCGTCTTCCCGGTCGGGCATAGCGGCCCGGAACGTTACCGGGACGACCTCTCCCGGGGATTAATTCAGTAATGCCTTCAGATTCTCATCTTCAATGTTCAGCGTACTGTTTTCTTTCACAAATCGATAAAGATTCGTGAATTCATCTAAATTACTGTGTAATGATTCTATGGTTTCCCGGAAAATTGATTTGAGGACGGTTGCCCGATCGGGATGGGTTTCTATCTCTTCCAGGCATTCCCGGAGCGTTTGCATTTCGGATTCCATTGCTTCGTATTGACTCATCAGTTCATTGGCGCTAAGGCGATCAATATATTCCCGGAAACGATTATAATCCGAAACGATGAGTTGCTCGAAGCGGTCATTCTGTACAAAAAGCAGCAACCCTGCCAGGGAATAGGCGCAATCCTGGATAATGCGCTCCAACTCAACGGAATCGGTCCGGAGCAGTTCATGGAGACTCTCGCTGAGGGCCTCGCCCGGAAGCGGCCAATCCGCCGAAACATTTTGCGGTTCTGCAACCAATTCGAAGCTTATCTTCAGCCGGGCAATCCTCTCCCCGGAATAGATACGTTCAACCGTGGTGCGCAACTCCCGGGTAGATTGCCAATCCTCCTGGCCGGGTATGTGCATCGCGGCCAGGGGATTCAGGCGATCCACAAACTCCCGGCTGAATTCCGGCTGAAAGCAAAACTCGAGATACTCCCGTAACGCGGGAGGGTCTATGTCCGCCGGCCCCGTTTCAAAGAGTTCAACAATATTCATTCCGGCCAGGCAATGGCTGTTCAGCCGCTGGCAAAGCTCCGGAGAGAAATCCGGAAGAATGCGCAAATGTTCATCGATGTACAAATATAGGCGCCCGCTTTCCTGCTCAGCAGCAGGGGCGGTTTCCGAAAGAAGGGCGCCCGGCTCGTCCACCATGCGGAAAGTGATCACGCCGCAGAGCAGTTGGCCCGCTTTATTGTAAACCGGCCGGCCGGACGCGGAGATATAGCAGCCGTCTTTTATTTTGCTGTTTTTGATATAGAGAACCACTTCATCGCTGGAAACCCCTTGCAGGCTGGTAGCAATAGGCGTTTGCTCCGGGGGAAACAATTCCCTCTTGCCGGGCTGATAAATTCCGTAATGCTCCGGCCATTTCGACAGCTCTTTGCAGTGCGGGTACACCCCAAACACCTGCTCGGCTGCCGGGTTAAGATATAAACTGTACCGTTTGGGATCGATGATGATAAACCCCTCCGCCATGCTGTTCAGAATTTGCTGGAAGCGCAATATTTTTTCGGCAAAAACCTGCTTATCCGCCACATGATTGCTGATATCCCGAAAACTCCACACCCGGCCCAATTGGCGTCCGCCCAACTCCATTGGCCGGGAAACCGTTTCCAGCACCCTTCCCCCGTTTAGCGCAAGCTGAAGATTGGCCTCGCCCCGGAAGGGAATTCCGATGGAAAGCTGTTTTCTTTGCGCCGGGGGTAATTTCTCCTGAAGAAAACGGCGAAACCCTTCGGTGTTGTTTGACAATAAGATTGAATCGGGGATTTCCAGAAGTTCCACCAGCTTTTGATTATAAATCGGCTGGGGATCATCTTTCAATTCAATTAACACGCCCTCGGTAACGGAATCCAGGGCGGCTTGCAGTTGTAATTTCCGGATTTCCAATTCCCCCTTCTTCTCTTCCAGCATTGTCGCCGCCGATTGCAATTGCTGATTGTTCTGATCCAGGCTGCGGAGAAAACCGGCCATTTGCATCCACCCGGGCCGGAATAGAAACAAGCTGATGATCAACACTGCTGTGAACAGGATTGCCCCCCCGCTAAGAAAGAGCCGCAGCCGGGCCATATTTCCCGAAGTTGTCTTGTCTTCCCACTTCTTCCACACCGCTTTAAACGCCGAATCAAGGCCGTTTTGATCAACTTGAAGAATGGCGGTAAGGTTGTGATTGGCAGGGCTTAACTGGGGATAAGCAGTCTGGGCCAGCAAAAAGCCGCGCCGGGTCCACTCCTTCAGCTGGGGGTCCAGGCCCTGATCGCCGGCAAAGATGGCCTTTGATAGCGGGGAAGTCAGCAAATCGGCGTCCTGGCTTAAACGGCTTCGCAACTCCCGGCGAATATCATTCAGCCGGCCAAGCTGCTTCCGGAGTATTTTTTTCCGGGTGTTATAGTCGTCTTCATCCTTACTCTGCAAGAGAGAGAGCGCCTCAAATCGGATTTGCTGAATTTGGGTTTGTTCTTCGGCAAGCAGCGACGCTATTTGACGGTCAGGATCCGGTTGGGCAGCATAAAAGTACATCCCGGTAAAGGTTGCCAGGATCATGGCCAGGATCGACAGAACTCCCAGCACCAGCCGGAAGCGAAATTTTTGTATAGAAATTTCCTTCTCCATACCAACTCCTCTTTGGGGGTAACGCCTTAATTTTCGGTTTTCCGGGGGGCTACATTAGGCAACATGTAGGAGTTAAATTTGTTCTATCCGAGTTGTGATTCAGAGCAAACCGGTAAATTGATCTCCGCAATCGTTCCCACATCCGGGATGCTTTTCAGGGAGAGGGCTCCTTGCATCCCGGCCAGCAATTTTCGGCTCAATGTTAAACCGAATCCCAGGCTGCCCGGCTTCATACTGTAGAAGGGATGAAAAATTTTATCCATAAAGATTTCCGGAATGCCGCACCCATTGTCCTCGATTTTCAACAGCACAAATTGATCGGTTCGGAATAAGTTGACCACGATTTGGGGGTTGGGCGCTCCTTCCAGCGCATCGATGGCGTTGTCAAAAAGATGGGAGAGCACCTGCTGGAAGGCCATGTGGTCAATGGCGACGTAAACTCCCGGGTCGGCAAAGACTTTCTTTAGTAGGATCTTTTTCCGCTGCAAATGCGGTTCGATGCCCGTTAAAAAGCGGCAGACGACTTCGTTCAAATCCACCGGGGTGATTTTAAGCTGCCCTGGTTGTCCCAGAACAAACAAGCGATGCAAGAGATTCTCGGCCCGGGAGAGTTCCGATAGGCCCTTATTGATTCGTTCCCGCAAATAGCCTTGCGACGTTTCTCCGGATTGAGCCTGAAGTTCTTTCAGAATCATTTTCAGCCGCGAGAGCGGGCCGCCCAACTCCTGCCGGAAACTAAACAAAAGGTATTCCCAGGAGGAATTTTCCAGCTTCACCTGGTGGATATGACGCTCCCGGGCTTTTTGGGTAATATCCTGCACAAAAACGCAGACATAGCCGCCTTCTATGGAATGGACTGTATAGCCAAGCTTCAGTTGTCCGTATTGCAGATGCCGGGAGGCGCCCTTGTGTGCAGGTTGGGGACGTTCGTTCTTCAGGAATTCCGACAAAAACAGCTTTTCGTAAAAATGATAGCCGTTTGCCCGGGGGTATTGCTCAAAAAGCGCCGTTGCCGATTGATTTCGCTTGACGATCTGCTCATTCAGCAAATCCAGAATTATAATTCCAATCGGCAGCGACTCGATAAGTTCGGAGAAGAACCAATCGGAACTGCGCTCTGGAAGAGAAGAGGGAATCTTCCCGGCGCCTCGATGAGCCGCGGATTTTGATCGTCCCTGAATATTTTTATCATTAACCGGCATTTTCCATCCTTAGAAATAATCATCCCGATATCTTAATTTCGTCACAAGTCCTGCCCGGCATTAGCACCCGCTCTATATGGCCGGAGAATTCTTTTCAAGTTGTCTGGATAAAGATGGGCGATTAGATTGTATGTCTGTCGGATGGAGAAAAAAAATGAAAGCAGTCCCACACCTGGAAAACGCCTATCGAGTTTGCCGGGAACTCGCTACTCAGCACTATGAAAATTTCCCGGTGGCCTCGGCCCTGCTGCCAAAGCGGATTCGCAGGCATATTTATCCCATTTACGCCTTTGCCCGCCACGCCGACGACCTGGCCGATGAGAAAAAAGATCGGCGGGCGCTGCTGGAGTGGCGGGAAATGCTCCGGCAGACTTTTCAACAGAACGGCGCCCCGGCTATGCACAACCATCCAATCTTCATGGCGCTTTGGGATACGGCCCAAAAGTTTAACTTGCCCTACCAGCTTTTTGATGATCTTCTCATCGCGTTTCTGCAGGACCTGGACAAACACAGCTACACCGATTTCCCGGAGCTGCTTACTTATTGCCGCTACTCCGCCAACCCGGTCGGGCGGCTCATCTTAAAGCTTCACGGTTACGATGACCCGGAAATGATGCTGTTTTCCGACAAAATTTGCACGG
>JAJRYW010000173.1 GCA_024275555.1 Calditrichota bacterium
CAAGTGAATTTCGGGCAGGTGTCCATCGGCAGCACCGATTCGGCTTTTTTTAACATCCAGAATATCGGCTCCGGGACGCTTTCCATCTCGTCAATCACTTTTAGCGATCCGGTGTTCTCCGGCAACCTAAGCAGTTTCCCGCTGGAAATCCCGGCCAATGGCAGTTATTTACTGACTCTCTACTTTATGCCGGTACAGCAAGGCCCGGTGTCCGGTGTGATGAGCATCTTCAGCAATGATCCCGCCGATCCGCAAGTGGATGTAGCCCTGGAAGGGGAGGGGCTGAATGCATCCCCGACCATCGAGCTCAGCGCATCCGGCCACGATTTCGGAACCGTCTGGGTGCCCGCGGAAGGACTGGCCTTCTGGAACCTGGGCATTATTAACACCGGCATCAGCAACCTGGAAGTCAGCGCAATGACGCTGAGCGATCCGGTCTTCAGCTATGACGCCCCGGCTTTGCCCTTTAACGTGGCCCCGGGCGATACGGCCGACGTGCTGATCTGGTTTAACCCCGAAAACCCCCAAACCTATTTCGACACCCTGCGGATTGCCAGTAATGATCCGAATCAACCGGTCGCAGAAGTAGCGCTCCAGGGAACCGGCCAGGCCGGTCCGTTTAACCTGGGCTACCTCTACTGGCAGTACCAGGTGCCGGACAACCCGGCCACTAGTTTTAACGAGTATCGCCCCCTGGCTCTGAAAACCATCAAAGACCTGACCGGCGACGGGGTGGATGATGTGATCCTTTCCTCCCGGAATTATTGGACGATTGCCCTGAATGGCGCCAGTTCCGGGCCGGCGGCGGAACTGTGGCGTTTTTCCACCTACATTTCCAATTTCAGCGCCGGCGCCATTGGCAATACCAACGATCTTCCGCCCCAGCAGCGGGCCATGGCCATCGCCAATGATTTAAACAGCGACGGATTTGATGATGTGGTCATCGGAACCGGCGGCGGCAACGAGCATGTCTATGCGCTGAGCGGCCTGGATGGCAGCATCCTCTGGCAGTTCGGCACCGATCATCCCGACAGCTTTGGCCTGGGCGACATTACCTCGGTCTACGTCGATGAAGATTTTAACGGCGACCAGATCAACGATGTGATTGCCACCGGCAGCGCCACCAGCCAGGGCTCGGCCGGGCGGCGCACCGTCTATTGTTTCGACGGAAGCAACGGTCAAATCATCTGGCAGTATTTCCTGGGCTCTTTCTTGCGCATGGCGGCGACCATGGGGGATGTCAATAACAACGGCAGCACCGATGTGGTGGTCGGTACCGGCGACGGCGTATCTTATTCCTATTCATTCACGGCGGTAGACCCCAACGGGCCTACCGTTTTGTGGAGTTTCCCGGTACCCGCCTCCGACGGCGGCGGGCGGGAACTGCTCCGCTACGAGGTTCCCGGTGAAACCGCGGACGTCATCGCCGGGGCCTATTTTGACCAGATCTGGCGGCTGGACGGCGAGACCGGCCAGCAGGTCTGGAATTTCAACGCGGCTCTATCGGGCGTAAACGAACTGAACATCATCGAGGATGTCGACGGCGACGGGTTTGCTGATATCCTGGTGGCCAGCTTTTCCAGCAATTTTTACTGTATCAGCGGCGCCGATGGGAATATCATCTGGTCGCATTTCTTCGGCAACTTTAGCTGGAGCGCCCGGGCAATCCCGGACCTTACCGGCGACGGCCATGAGGATGTGATTGTGGCCTGCCGCGACGACAATCTCTACCTGCTTGATGGCATGGACGGAACCACGGTGCTCCAGTATCCCATGAACAGCGGTATGCTGCAAGGCGCCACCATTGTTTATCCCATGCAGGATTTGGACAACAGCGGCGGCTGGGAAATTTTAGGGGCCGATGACAGCGGTAAAATCGTGGCCCTCTCCGGCGGAGACAGCACTTTGACGGCCATCAATGATGATGAGGGGACGAAACCGGAAGGCTTCTTCCTTAGCCAGAACTATCCCAACCCTTTTAACCCTTCCACGGTTTTGCAATTTGGAATTGGGAAGGCGGATTGGGTAACGCTGAAGGTCTACGACCTTATGGGGCGCGAAGTGAAAACATTGGTAAATGAACATTTGTCCGCAGGAAATCATAAAGTTCAATGGGACGGCAAAGACAAGACCGGCAACCCGGTTGCCAGCGGGGTGTATTTTTACCGCTTAACCAGCGGGCAGTTTTCCCAGGCCCGCAAAATGATTTTAATGCGTTGACCTGGTGATGTTATTTAAATTTACCCGGGCTGCTGTAGCCGCTACAGCGCCCGGGATTTTTTGTTCGTAAAACAAGCCGGTTTGCCGGAAACCCGCTAAGGAAGCGCCGGTTTAACCGCTTCGATGTAGGCCGAGGTCAGGTACTTCTCTATCCCGGCGTCCGGCAGCCATTCCCGGATGATCTCCCGGCTTATCTCCTTGGGGGTAATTCGTATCTCCGCAAATCCCGCCTCGGACAGCCAGGCTTTGGTTTGATCAATTGAGGACGCCCCGGCAATGCAGGCGGCGTAGAGGCGGATCTCCTGCTTAACAGTCTCCGGTAAATCCGCCGTGGCAACGATGTCCGCAATGGCCAATCGCCCGCCGGGTTTCAGCGCCCGTAACGCTTCCCGGAACACCTGGGGCTTTTCCGGGGAGAGATTCACCACACAATTGGAGATAATCACATCTACACTGCCGTCTTCTACAGGCAGATGTTCAATTTCTCCCAACCGGAATTCCACGTTGGAAAAGTCGCCTTTGCCGGCGTTTTCCCGCGCCCGCACCAGCATCTCCGGGGTCATATCCACGCCGATTACTTTCCCGTCCCTGCCGACCGCTTGCGCCGCTAAAAAGCAATCGAACCCGGCCCCGCAGCCCAAATCCAGCACGGTTTCTCCTTTTTGCAGATTGGCAATTGCCCGGGGGTTGCCGCAGCCCAACCCCAGGTTTGCCCCCTCCGGAACCTGCTTAACCTCTTCGGCTGAGTATCCCAGCTTATGGCTATAGGCGGATAAGTCTACCTCAGGCGTATCTGGGCAGCAGGATGGCGCACAGCCGCAATCCGAAGCCGGCTGCCCGGCTTTTTGAGCATAGCTTTGCCGCACTTCCTCGCGAATAAACTGATTCGATCGATCTGTCATCATTCCTCCGTTGTTTAAGATTTACCCTATAGACGGGCAAATCTCCCGAAGGACGCAAAAATTCTAAGTTGAATGTAACTATTCAGCCCACTGAACACAGCAAAGAATCGAAAGAAAAAAATGACAAAAATTTTTATATTCGGTTAGAAGTTGCTGCCATGATGTGAGCATTTGGATTGCATTGACTGTGTCAATGCATGCATCAACACCCCAACGGGGCAGGCAGTCGATGCAATCCAAAATCTCCACATTCTTCATTTGCTGAATAGTAACAGTTGAATAATTAGTGTTTGGCCGAAAACTCGAGAGAGCGCACCATGAATTGTGCAAGCGGCTATGTTAGCCCTGAAAGGGCGTCAATATTATAGCCCAGGGCAACGCCCTGGGAAAATTGATAAATCACCATTAAC
>JAJRYW010000174.1 GCA_024275555.1 Calditrichota bacterium
ATCCGTCCTGGATCAATAAGCTGCCCACTATGCCGTTGGGCGTTGCCGGGCACGGTGGAGTTCCTTTAATGGCCGGTGCCCAGATCGGGGTGCAAGTGCGCGGCGCCGCACCGCTTGGCAACGGGAAGATCACCTATGCCGGATATTTCACCAACGGCCCGACGCTGAACACCGGCGCGGAAGAGAACATCGGGCATAAAACGGGAGCGGTTTCCGGCGGCGATGAAGGCGGCCACGGCGCGGCGCCCATCGGCACTTTAGGCTTCGAGAACACCAACGACGACAATGATGACAAAGCGATCGGCGGCCGGATTTCCATTCTGCCCCTGCCGCAGTTGGAGATCGGATTCGGTATGGAGAGCGCCCAGGCCGGGGCGGACGGCGCCGCTTTCAGCAATGTGCGCGCGCTTACCAACGTGGTCGACTTAGGCTACGTGCGCGATGTGAATCTCCTGAAAGGCCGGATCGATCTACGCGGCCAATACGCCTGGCTTTCTATCGACAACCCGGGCGAGCATCCGCTGGACTATAAAAACAACAGCCAGGGCGGCTACGGCCAAATTGCCTTCCAGCCTTATCATGTCAACAACAGCTTCTTCAAAAACCTGGAGTTTGTGGTGCGCTACGACCGTTTAGACCTGCCGGAAGAAGCCCCGCTCAATATTGACTCAAAACGGGTAACCGTGGGAGTGAACTACTGGTTAGCGCCTTCAACGGTGCTCAAATTCGCTTTCGAGAATATGACTAATGAGCATATAGACGGAGATGAGAGCGAAACCAGAATTATTGCCCAAATGGCCATCGGATTATAAGCGATAAGGAGCATAAAAAATGAAATCGACAGAAACGATATACCGGATAAAAAAAATAAGCCTGGGATTGCTGTTGGGCGGGTTGCTGTTGGGCGGGGCAATCGCTTGCGCCTCTTCCATGCCGATTAAGCAAAAGCCGGGAGCCATGCTTTGGGGAGAAAATTGCGGCCGTTGCCATAACGTGCGCACGCCGTCGGATTATAGCGACGCCCAGTGGGATGTGGCCGTAATGCACATGCGCACCCGGGCCAATCTTACCGCGGTTGAAGCGCAGCGAATTGTGGAATTTCTCAAGAGCAGCAATTAGCATCCCATCGGACCCGAAGGGCTACACAAGGCAGACCGGAATTCCGGTCTGCCTTGTGTTTGAGGTACTGAATTAATTCAGGGTATTTGTGTAGCTCCGGCGAAAGAGGCGAGAAAATTCCCCCCGGCCGACCGGGAGAGCAAATCAGGAGTGGTTGACGCTCCGTGTTTGAGCTGGCGCACCGAGGCTCATCCAACCACCTCTGCCTCATTTCCCCGGCCAGCCGGGGGTCATGAGGCGGTCTCCTCCTTGTCTAAGGAGGAGAAATTTGGAGGACAATACTTAAGCTACACAAATACAATTGAGGTACTGAATTAATTCGTGGTGGGACGGTACTGGAACAGGCAATAAACAAAACGCTGCTCAACCCCTCCCTGCGTGGTGTGGGTCTCCCGTTGAGATTCCTTTAAAGAGAAAGGTTTGCCCAGTTCGCTTGCCAACGATTCCGGGCAGTATTGAACCACATTCAGCCCGCTGCATTTTTGAGGGCCGTCTTTGGCGAAAGTTGCCATGAGCAAGTATCCGCCCGGCTCCAGGCTTTTGGTTAACACCTCCATATAATTACGCCGGTCTGCTTCATCGGTAAGAAAATGGAAGACCGCCCGGTCGTGCCAGAGCGTGTAGCGGCGTTCGGAGGAAAACCGGGTGATGTCCGCCTCGATCCAACTAATTCTTTGCGCCTGCTTGCCAAGCCGCGCCCGGGCTTGCTGAAGCGCCGCGCCGGAAATATCCAGCACGGTTAAATCCTGCCATCCCTGCTGAAGCAGAAAATCCACCAGGGAAGAAGCGCCGCCGCCGACATCAATAATTGCCGCGGAGCGGGGAAGGGACAGTTGTTCTATCATCCCTAAGGAACGCTCCGGTTTTTGCTGGAACCAGCTTAACTCTTCCGGCCGGCGCTTGCGGTAGATGCGCTCCCAATGGGATTGCTGATCACTCATCACATATACCCCTTAGTTTTGCAGATAAGCCTTTGCGGTCACATTCTCCGGGTCCAAAATCAAAATATCTCCGAATACCCGCAACGCTTCGTCCTTATTCCCCTGGCCATATTTGGTCAGGGCATACTCGGTCAGAAAAGAGACATCGATTGGGTAGACCGTGAGCATTTTTAAGGCGATTTTTTCGGCAACTTCAAATTTCTGCTGCATCCGCAGGGCAAAAACCAGGCGCAGGTTTGCGTAATAGTTGTAGTAATCGGTGTTGAGGATCAGGAACGCCTCGGTTTCCACGTCATCATATTTTTCCTGGGCTAAAAGCGGCAGCAGCTTTCCGACTTTAGCCTCCAGGGAATAGGGCGAGATTTGAATGGCCTTGTTATAATGTTCAATGGAATTGGCATAATTCTGATTGAGATAATAGAGCCAGGCCAGGCGCAGATTCACCGTGTATCCATCCGGGTAATCCTGGAGCACCGGCATCAGCGCTTTGATGGCGTCGGTGTAGTTATCCATTTTTTCGTAGTTATACGATTTATAGTAAGCCTCCTGGATTTCCTTCTGATCCAGGGCCGAAACGGTTAAGCTAAGCGTAAGGATCAGGACAATAAAGGCAATACGGTTCATAGAACTCCTCCTTTTGCAGAGATGGGGTTATCGCAACAACATCATTTTCCGGGCATCCCAAAAAGATGCGGTAGAAAGCCGGTAGAAATAGACGCCGGAAGGGGCTTTTTGGCCCGAGGCGGTGCGGCCGTTCCACTGGACCTGGTGCGAGCCGGCCGGCAGTGAACTGTCGACTAAATCGATGATTTTCTGACCCAAAAGATTGTAGACGCTCAGACGAATTTCCGTCTGCCGAAACAGCTCGAACTCTATGGTCGTCGACGGATTAAAGGGGTTGGGATAGTTCTGGCGCAGCCGAAAAGTTTCCGGGGGAAAATCATGGTTTTCCGAAGGCTGCACCGCGGTGCTGGCCACACTCTCGACCACCTGAATGTGGGGCCGGTTCAAATCCAGGCTGAAGGAACCCATCACGATTTCCCGGGCGTCGTCGTTGTCGCTGTTGCCGATCCCGAATTTGGATACGCGGAATAATTCACCCCCCTGGAGGCTGTCCCGGAAAAGAATGTTGTCATAATAGTTCAGCGGATCGGTGATATCGCCGCCCAGGTATTCCAAGTCCAGCAGAAGACTTATCCGCCCGGTGCTATCGGTAGCGGCGAGGTAAATGTCCGGACGATCCGGCGTTTGCCCGACCGGTGTATCGGCATTCCCGACTTTGACTTCGGTAAGAATCAGCCCGCCATTGGTTTTATAGTCCCGGAGAAGATGAAAATTATTGGCAAAGCTCATCTGACTGACATCGCCGTTGTTAACCGCTACCCATAAATACCCGGCGGTAGAGCTTAGAAACAGTTCATTGAAGCCATCGCCATCCAGGTCAAACTCGGCAGCGCCGTCATTGCTGAAGGCGGAGCTTTCCAGGGTGGTAAAGATATCCGCCGCTTTGCTGTACTGATCTTCCCCGGTCGACTCGAAGATGACCAGGCGGTTGTAGTTCCATTCCACGGCAACAAGCTCCCCCAGGCCGTCCTGGTCCAGATCGGTTCCCTTAACCAGGTAGCTGTAAAAGGAGAAGGTCGAGTCGTCATCCATTTCCACATGCCAGACCGGGTTGGAGAGATCGCTGCCCTCTTCCACTTCGGCGATGATCAGGTGAGCGGCGGCCGGGTTGCGGCTGAACAGCGAGATCAGTATTTCCGGGCGGGAATCGCTGTCCAGGTTGGCAATCTCGATATCGCCGGCTTCTTCCACCCCGCCGGGGAGATTCAAATCCCAATCCGCGGTGGCCTGCGCCGGAAAAGCGCCCAGGGCCGGATCATATTCAAAAATATGCAGGGCCGGCTGACCGGCGTAGCAATCGGTTAATACAATCAGTTCCGGTAAACCGTCGTTGTCCAGGTCGCCGCTGGCGATGGAGGAATAATTGGCCAGGCTGGTATCCAATTGAGCAAACCAGTGATACCAGACAATTTGGAAGGAATCCGCCCCGGTAAATTCATAAAGCATGGCGTCGTTGCCAAAGCGCCCGCTCCAGGAACTGCTCAGGAAGAACTCCCCCAGGCCGTCCTGATCAAAATCGGTCATGCCGTCAAGCGACCAGACCACCCCGGTGGGGGTAACTCCGCCGGCGCCCCAGGCCTGGTCCGCCCAGACCGGAAGAAAGACGTTGCTGTAATCCTGCCCGGCCAGTCCGCTGCTGAAGAGTAGCACCGCAAAAACACCGATTGCTGTTGTTTTAACCGTATTCATATATTACGCTCCAAATTTTTATCATTGTAAAAATGCGAATCACAAACATAAAATCTACCGTAGAACCGCCCTACGATTTCCAGTTTCAAAAATGAAACACCCAGGGTAACCAATTGCAGTGTCGCATTACTTTTTGTTCGCTGCTTGCCACCCTTGGGCAGGCTCAGGGTGACATTGAGTATGAGGCTACTATCCTATACTATTCATACAAATCATATTGCTCCTATGTTCTTCTGCGTCAAAAAAATGTGCAAGCCATATCGTATTAAAAATTATACCCCGCCGCCAGGGTCAGATTCCAGTATTTTACCACCCGGTCAATCCCCAGCTCCTTAAGCCGGCCTTCCGACAAGGTAAGGGTTAAGCGGGATTTGAGACTGGTTTCGTAAGTAACGCTGCTTCCCAGGGCCCCGATGTGCCGTTCCGGTAAATTGAACACGGCAAAACCGTCGTTGTCCACCGCGAAGACCCGGTAGCCGGTCCAGAAAAATCCGGCGATGCGGATTTTGCCTTTGTAATAAGAAACGGTTTGCTGAACCGAGGCGTATTCAGTGTCGGTATAGCCCACCTCTTTGTTCAAGCGGATATAAGTTCCCCGGGTCCGGAAGTACAATTGCCCGCCCCGGAAGTAGTTGCCGCTATAAAATCCGAAAGTTGCGTTTGCCTGGGTAACCTGCAAATCCGGTATATAGTTGGGATAAAAGCTCTGGTAGAGATCAATACCGGCGTGATACTGATTGGTTACAAAGCGGTGCACACCGGCCCAGAGAACCGCCGCTTTGTCGGTAAAGGGATCGTCGGTAAAAATGGTGTGCATCCCCAACCGCAGCTTCAGGTTTTTGATCCGGTAGTTGGTGTACGCCAGGGTCAAATCGGCCTGTTTAATATCAAAGTGGTTGGTGCGCAGGATCAGGTCATGCATCCGGCTGGGATTGTTGCCGTAGTGAATCCGGCTGTAGTTAACATCCGCTTCAATGGTATGGGTAAGCCCGATTCCGTAATATCCATACAGCCCGCTGATAATCGCGGATTGTTTTTGGGCGGCATTGGCATAGGTGCTGTACGAAAAATAGGGCAACACCACCAGGCTTTTGGTCGTCTGGGCGCTGGCGCTGAGCGCGGTCAGCAAAAGCAAGAGTTTAGTTAACCGTATCATTTTCATCCTCAATTTTCTTCAGTTCCCACTCTCCCACCTTTACGCGGCGGAATCCGGTCATAGAATCCAGTTCCA
>JAJRYW010000175.1 GCA_024275555.1 Calditrichota bacterium
GCGATGGCGTGCGGGTCAAACGGGTCGTCCTGGTACACCTGAATCTGGGCAGCGCCGGACAACAGCAGTTCATGGCGGTACCAGAGCATTTCCATGACAAAGGTCAACTCGCTCAGCCCTGTCTTCAGCGTATGAATTCGTTGTGCGTTGGCAGAATTATTAACGCCGCTTAATTCCTGGCGGGCGCTCTTAAGCTTCCCTTTCAGGTCTTTACCATCCGCTGATTTCAGATAGGCCTCTTCCTCGGGGAGGATATCCCGCTCGCCGCGGAAAACTTCGATAAAGGGCCGCAGGTCCTCAAAAATTGGTGTGAGAATCGCTTTCGCCTCGCTGATGTTCGCATTTAATTTCTCCAGCTCTTCAATCGCCTCCGTCCCGGAATCAATAATCGCTTCAATATCAACCGTCAGGAAGGGCAGGAACTTCCAGTAATTGCTCTTCTCGGTGGGGTCATAAATAAACTCGTACCATCGCTTGGCCTCTTCAAATTTCTGCCCGGTGTTGAAGGACTGGGCAATCAGGAAGGGGACATGGAAAAAGATTTCCCAGTAATAAATACTATTGGCGCTATAGAAATCGAGATGGGAACTGATGGGCAGTTTTTCGACTTTCCTATCGGCGTACTTGATGGTGGTCGGGTTGGAAATCTCGGTGCTGAAGCGGGGAATTTCATCGATTTCCTGGGTCGTGAGATCCAGCAGCGCTTCTATCCCGCCGGAAAATAATTTTCGATTCAGTTTGTAGCCGGTGCTGGTGGTCAGGCGAACAATATCAAACTTAGCCAAAACGATCTCATACGGCCGCGGCCGGTCTTCAACCAGAAAGTATTCCACAAATTTGTTCTCTTTGATCAGATAAAGTTTTTCGATCCGCTTGCGATCGTGAGTTTCCACGGTATTCAAGCCCGCATCAAATCCGGATTTGAATTCCGGGGGAATATTCCCCCAGTTGCCATTCACCTTTTCGCTTTTTGAAAGCGTCTCCGGCTCGGCGCCGCTGTTCAAGCGAAAATATTTATCCTGAAAAAAGAGATAGGTGTAATCGTTTAATCTGAAAGCCGCGGAATTGATGCTCCATTTGCTGCTGATCTTAGCCGTGGGAACCCAGTTCAGGTCTTCGCCGAAACTGTCGGGAATTTCCTCCGATCTCATGAACTCATCCCCCTTGAACAGGAAAAAAACGTCGTCGACAACGGCGGCGGCGTCGTATGCGGAGTCTTTCAGCTTTTGCAGTTCATTGCGGCGGTTAAAATACGCCGCTTCAAAATATTCCCGGTTGTTGTTCAAGGGGATAATCTGCCGGGCAGCCAGGGCGCATTTCAGGGTATGGCCGTGGGAGTGCACAAACAGATCATCGCCGCTCATGTAGGCCCCATGAATGGGCAGGTTGGCATAGGCGCCCGGAACGTTTGTAAAACCCAGGTCTCGCAAGACATCTCCCAGCAGCCCCTTCCTGGGATAACCGGCGTGGATTGCATAGGGATTCGACTCCGGGCAGCGGATAAACAAATCGCCGCTGACCAGGTAGAGATTTCCCCGGTAGGTAAAGGCGGCGTCGATCCGGTTAAAGAGCGACATGGCCGGCAAGGAGATGGTCTTCGGATAACCGGCGTCGATGAACTGAGGAATTTTACCCGAATTGCCCGGGGAGTAGCGCACATACTCGTTGCCGCTGATCAGGTAGATGTGCTGATTATCCGTATAGGCGGCATCCACCCCTTTCTCAACGACGTTATTGCGGATAACTCCCCAGGCGCCTTTAATATCTCTTAAGCGGGTCAGCGCCCCGGACACGACGTACTTTTGGGCGGTGTTGTCGAAGAAATAGTTTTTGCCGTTGGCGCCGCGGAAGGCGGCGTCCAGCTTGCTCCATTTGGGCAGTTTTTCTTTGTTGCTGCTCAGCTTTTTCGGATACCCGGTATCGGCAAATTCAGGAATTTTACCGTTCCGCGCGGCGGTATAGCGATAATATTCATTGCCGCTGAACAGGTAGATTTTGCTCCCCTCCCGGAAGGCGGCATCCACCTGCCCGGTTTTGGACAAGTTGTTCGTCTCCCGGCCCCAGGATTGATAAATTTTGCCGTCGGCTTTCCAGTTTACCCGGGCAAAGGTATCCGGAACCGTGTTGAGGCGCATATACTCGTCGCCCTTAAACAGGTAAAAGGTCGTTCCGGAGACAAAGGCCGCACTATAGGTCTCGTTTTTCAGCTTCTGCACTTTGCCTTTGCTGTTCACATACCCGGCTTCAAAATACTCGCTATTGTTATCCAACTCGGTTATTTTTTTGTCGGCCAAACTGCATTTGATCGTGTAGCCGTGGGAGTGGATGAACAAATCATCATTAAAGACATAGGCGCCGTCAATCGAGCCGGCGTATTTTGCGGGAACATTGGTAAACCCTAAATCTTCCAGCAGCGCCTTCACCCCGCCGGACCTGGGATAGCCCTTGTCAACCAGATCATAACGGTTACTGCTGTATTTGATAAATTCCTCGCCGTTGGCCAGGTAGAGAATGGCCCCGATGACAAATGAGGCGCTTACCCCGGATTTTGAGGGATCGGTAAACGAGTTCTTGATTTTACCCCAGCGCGCCGCCGTATCGTAGGTTTTACCGACATCTTTGGAGGCAACAAATTTCTTGCGGTCGTTTCGAAAGAAATAAACCTGGCCGTCTCCGGCGGCAAGAACCGCATCGATGCGCTTCCATTTCGGGAAGCTCTCCGTATTGTTCTCAATTGAACGGGGAGAGTCATCCAGGGCGAAATCATACCGGTCGCCGGAATAAGCAATGTACTGATCTTCCCGGAACAGGTAGGTCTTGCGGTTTGACTTATCATAGAAGGCCGCATCCACCTGCTCGTCTTTCGCGATGGTATTATTCTTATGCCCCCAGCTATCGGAAGTGTTTATTTCCTTCTCTATATCCCGGGAGGAAACGTATTTCCCGGTATCATTCTTAAAAAAGTAGCGGCGGCTGTCCGGCCCCTGGAAAGCCGCATCGATCTTGTCCCAGGCCGGGAAACGGTCCGATAAGCCCTGGATAACATTCTCATCGCTGAGGCCCCGCCCCGCCGGCTTGACCAGGAAACTCCCGCCTTTATGATCAAAACTGTACCAGGGGCCGTCCGAAGAGTTTTCGTAGGTGTTGAGCAAAACCACCCGGCTCTCACTAATCACCTCGCGGGAATCAAAAAGGGTGTTAAACACTTTCACGCCGGCATTATTGAAATCGGGCCTTTGGGTCAGCTTGGAATATAATTCCGGGGTCAGAATATAAGCTTTATTTTTGCTCTCGTTGCCAACCACGTAGCTGCAATTAATAACTATATTTTCGTGGGCCTGGTCTTCCAGCCTCTCCGAGTTTTCCACAAAAAGCTGGAATGAACGGATTGGGGTGGTTTCCCGCATCTGTAACGCCCAGAGAGCCGGATTGTTGTTCTCGCCGGGGAGTTGGCCGCCGCCGTTTTTAGAACCGATCTGGGTGTCGAGCGTTTGCGGGGGAACCCACTCTTTGTTGAGGTTATAAAAGGAAAAGTAAACGCGCAAAATATAATGCACAGAGGAGTCATTGCTGATTTCCTGTACACCGTTGCTTTCCTTCACATTGAGCGTCGCGGAGGTGGGATCGGGAACTTCCGTTTCGACGGTTGCCCAGAACACAAAGATTCTTCCGAAGGCAAACACCGGGTAGACTTTTTTCGCGTCTATCTGAATATTGACTTCCTGCCAGGGCTCCCATTGGGCGGCCCCGGTGTCTCCCCCCAGAAAGGCGGCGTTTCGGTAAAAGTACTGTTTGGGGTCTGTCTTGGTGTGTCCGAAAAGGATTAACTGCTTGGTGTAGGCGCTGCCGGCGTCGTCATACACGTAGCCGCCGGCAATCTTAAGCCGCGAGACTTCCGTATAATGATCCAAATACTTTCGATAGGCGCGGGTCGCCGTGGCGTCGTTAATCTCGCCTTGCAGAATATCTTCTTCCAGCGTTTTAAACGCCGGCGTTTTGGTGTCGCGCAGTTCCGGGCGAATGTAGTTCTCCGGATAGAGAAACACTTTGCGGTTGGCTTCCCAGACCCGGTAGTTTTTCATCCACTGCCACCACCGCTTAAGCTGCTTCCGTTTCACATCATCCAGCTCGCCGGAAATCTCGATCTGTTCCAGGTTGACAAAAAAACGGTGAAGGTACAACTGCACCGCAGTAATGGCCTCTTTGATCCGCGAGGTTTCCGCGCAGCCGCTCATTTCCGCATCGATCAGCAATAACTCATACAGGTCGCGGCTGTTTTCCAGCCCTTTCCGGAAAATCACATAGGGCGTCAGCGCATCGCGTTTAATGATGTTGAGTTCATCGTGCAGTTGCCGGGAGAGAATTTGCCAATCCTGCTCGGTGTTGATCAGCCCCAGAAATTTATAGAGCAGAGCGGCGGCCTCTCCCGGGGTTCCCTGCTCATAAACGGGCAGCCAGACCTGCTCATACAGTTCCTTCGGCGAGGCGCCCATCTTTTGGGCAACTGTGAAGACATCAAAAATCTTCAGGACAAGCTCCAGGTCGAACTCCACCTCGAAAAGATTTTCCGGGTATAAGAAGGCGTTTTTGCGTTTCAGCCACTTCAGTTCGTCAATGTCCCAGCCAAAAATCTCCGCAAGCATCTGGTAGGGTTCTTTTTTGTAGCCTTTTTCATCGTTAAAAAAGTCGGTCAGGGTGTGCTCATCGCTGCGGTGTTCTTCCTGCAAGCGCTTGTAGCGGCTGATGGTATGGATATCCGTGAGCAGGTAATCGCTCCACTTGCCCCAGCGGCGGCGGAATTTTTGCGGATAAATCGCATCAACAGCGGCGTAGCCGGGATCGGAATAGCGCACATACTCATAGGCTGCCGTTTCGCCCTGGTCCACTGCCCCGGTCTTCAGCAAATAGGTTTTTCCATCAAAGACAAAACCGCCGTCAATGGATTCTTCATAATTGACCGGCAGGTTGCCCCAGTTGTCTTTAATCTTCCTGGGAAAACCCTCGTCAATATATTTATTGCCGGAGTTGCGGTAGCGGATGTACTGGTCGCCTTTAAAGACATAGAAATAACCGTCCGGGGCCAGAAAAGCGGCGTCAATGGGGATGTTGGTTCCCTCTCCGGCGCCGTTCTCCAGGAAATTATTGCGGATATTGCCCCAGCGGTTTTGGATGTCCAGCTCCTCGAAATTGCCCGATCCTTCGGCAACATCGACATACTTGCCGCCCCGGAAAAAGGAAATAACATTATTTTCCCCCTTAAACACGGCGTCGACGCTCAACCAGGGCGGCAGGCCCTCCTCATTGGTCGCCAGGGCCTTGGGATAACCTTCATCCACATACTGGTAATCGGTTCCGGAGTAGCGCACGTATTGGTCCCCGGCGAAAAGAATGGTCTGGCCGCTGCTGTTTACAAAGGCCGCATCGACCGTGTTCTTTTCGGCAATATTATTTTTGATCTTTCCCAGGCGGCTGATCTCAAAGCTACCGGTTAATTCCCGGGAAAGGGCATGGCAGTTCTTCTGTTCAAAAATATAAACCGTACGCGGGTTACCAACTATCCCGTCGATGGCGGCGCCATTGGCAATAAGCTCCTCCATCCGGGTGATGAACTCATCGGGAAGCTTGCTGAAGCCGGGTTCCCGGCGCAGATTTTTGATAATCCCTTTGGGATAGCCATCATCCACAAAGCGATAGTCTGCCGTCGAATATTTTACGTATTGATCCCCGCTGAACAGGTAAGTAATGCCGCTGTGCTCCACAAAAGCAGCGTCGATGTGATTGCGCTGCACGATATGGTTATTTACAACACCCCAACGGGATTTGATTTCTTTGATCTCGCTGAAAACGCCGTTTTCATAGCTTGTAAAGGCTTCACAGGAGAAAAAATAGCTCTTGCCGTCCCGGCCCGTAAATGCGGCAACAATGGCGCTGAAATTGTCATCATTTAAAGGAATGTCCCGCCAGATGCGCTCCAGCGGCCGGGGATATGTCCACACGCCTTCACTCCGATTCAGTTGGATGAACGAATTCCCGTTTATCAAAAACATGTTATCGTCTTCGAACAGAACGGCGTCGACATTGTCGAACCCTTCCCGGAGGTACAATTCGGGAATTTCCCACCAGGAGATATCCGCCGTTTGCGGAAAGCCCGGGTCCGGTTTGGTGTAGTCGCGGGTGGAGTATTGCAGGTAGCGGAAACCGCCCTCCGTTCCGCTTTTTTCGATCAGGTAGGTTTTGCCCTCTTTCACAAAGGCCAGGTCCACCCGGGTTAAGCCGCCCCAATGCTCCCGGATTGGCCGGGGATTGCCGTCAACAAACTCGGGAATTCCCAGGTCGGTTTCCGAAGCCGGGGTGTAGCTGACAAACTGATCGCCGCTGAACAGGTAAGTCTTGCCGTCTAACCCCGCCAGTGCGGCGTCGATGCGGTTATTGATGGTGATGTTGTTTTTGACCTTACCCCACTCTTCGTTGAGGGGATAGGTTTTATTCAGCAGGGTATTAAAACACTGGCCGTCTTTAAACAGGTAGGTGTTTTGATCCGCCCCTTTAAGCAGCGCATCCAGCCCGCTTTTAAAAGACGTCGGGACTTCCCGCAAGACCGGCGGCGACGCCCCGGTTTTGTTCAGGGTGTACCCTTCCGGGCTGCTGAATTGCTGCCATTCCCGGTCGGTTTCCACATAGAGCGTTCCTTCATCCAGGAAAACGCATCCGGCGGGCGCATCGAGCAGGTTGGGATACTCCCGGTACAATGTTTCGGAGACTACCTGGCATTGATCGTCTTTGAAAAGATAGACATTGCGCCGGTCGGCGAAAGCGGCGTCAATGCCGTTTTCGAATACGGTGTGCAGATTCCGGAAGCGCGGCTCGTTTTTTAAAGCCGATTTAATCGATTTGGGATATCCCTCATCCACCCATTCCGGGTAGCCGTTGGCGGCCCAATCATATCCCAGGTCCGTTGAGTAACGATAGAACTGATCGCCGGAAAACAGGTAGGCGTCCCGGGTTTCCCGGATCTCTTCGCTGCCTTCCACTTTCTCCCGGGAGACAACCATCAGCCCCGCATCAACCGCGCCGGTTTTGGCAATGTTGTTGACCACCTTTCCCCAGTCGCTCTTGACTACCTTGGGGAAACGGTCGTCGATTTTGTTATAATTTTTATCGCTGTAGCGGATATAATCCGCGCCGGAGAACAGGTAGGTGCGGCCGTCCTTGCCGGTAAAAGCGGCGTCCACTTTGGGGAAGGGGATGCTGTCCCATTTTTCCAATAACGATTGCGGCTCGGACCACCAGCGATGCTGAGCGTCGTACTCAATAAATTGATTTCCGGAGAACAAGTACGATTCCCCTTCCTGCCCGACAAAAACGCTGTCCGGCGTAGCAAAACCGCTCCGGACCAGCTTGTCCGGCAGGTTCCACCAATTGTCATCGGGCCTCTTCGGATAGCCCGGGTCCGCGATACGGTAATCGCTGGAAGAATAGCGTACATAGCCGATATTCAGCTCTTCAGAATTCCGGTCATCGCTGTATTTGCCGAACAGATAGGTTTTGCCGTCCAAAATAAACGCCGCATCCACCTGCTGCAACCCCGCCCAGTCGCTCTCGATGCTGCGGGGATATCCTTCATCCACATGGGCATAACGGCTGCCGGAATAGCGGTAATATTGATCGCCGGAGAACAGGTAGGTGCGGCCGTCCAGACCGGTAAAGGCCGCATCAATCACGCCCGTGGAGAGGAGGTTGTTGCGCACTTTCCCCCAGGTATTTTTAACGGGAAGATCGCTGCCGAACTGCTCATTGTCCGTGACGGCGATATAGCGCTCGTCTTTAAAAAGATAGGTTTTTTCGTCAAACCCCCGGAAGGCCGCCGAGACGCCGCTGCGAAATTTTTCCGGGAGGGGCGTCAGGCTTTGCAGCGAACCTTCGTCGGCGAGAACACCGTCATTTTCTATGCTGTTGGAATAACTGAGGATCTGGTCGCCGGCAAAGAAATAAACCTTGTGGTCGTGCACAACGGCCGCATCAATTTTCTTGGCGCCCTCAAAATTATTCCTGACTCTCCCCCAAAAGTCGTTGATCTCCAGCACCTGCTGGAAATCCTCCGAGGTCGTAAACTTATGCCCCCGGAAAATGTAGGTTTTTTCATCCGGGCTCTGAAAAGAGGCGTCGATAGAGGAGCAAAATGCATCCGGCAGATTGAAGTCCAGTTCCCCGGGCCAATTGCCTTTGATCTTTTTGGGATATCCGTCGTCAACCGTATCGTAGCCGTTGGAATAGCGCACATATTGGTCGCCGGAAAACAGGTAGGTTTTTCCCTCGCTGTCCGTAAAAGAGGCGTCAATCTGCTTGAGATTGCTGAAATTGCTGTTCACCAAGCCCAGTGTTTTTTGCTTGCTCTCCCATTTGTCGCTGTCTTTTTCTTTGCAGAAATAGCGTTCCCCGGAGATGATCCAGTTCGCCCCGTTTTCATCGGTAAAGGCGGCGTCAATCCTGGTCAAACCGGAAAACTTCCCGGAGAGGCGCGACAGCGGCGCAGCGGAAATAAGCAGGTTGTAATTTTCTGCCGAGTAGGCCCAGTATTTATCCTCCCGGAAAATGCAGATTAAATCGAGCGGCCCTTTGGCGCCGCTTCCTTCAATAGTTGATCCGTCGGCGGTCATTTCCAGCAGGGCGTCAAACCCATCGAGGCCCTCCGGCAGGGTCAATTTTTCCGGGTATTTTTCCACCAGGCTCTGGTCGCGAAAAACCACGTCGGTTTCGGACTCATCCAGCCGCAGTTTGGAGGCCAGTTGGGCAAACTGACCAATGCGCCGGTAGGCAAAATTGAACTTGCTGTTCTGCGGTTCCGCGGTAATTTGGTCGTCTTTATTGACCGTCGACAACAGGGGCAGCAGTCACTCTTCCACCATGCCGGCCGGATTGCGGAAGACATGCCCGCAGATGACGTTTACGATCCCGGCCGGAAGCTCGTAAACCTCCTGCAAAGCGGCCCAAAGAACCTCCTCTTGCCGCCGGGAAAGCTGCTCCAGTTTTGCGCCGATCTCCTTTATCGCCGCATCGGTTTCCCGGGCCACATTATGCAAAGCAAAGAAGATGTCTTTGCTGTAATCCTCAAACCCCTCCACCACAAATTGAAGGGCCTGGTTGATGTTCAGGAAATAGGACAATTTTTCGGCAGGGATCATTCCGTTGGGTAAAATCCGCTCCCGGTCGGCCAGGTCTTCGAAAATCTCCGCTCTCATCCCGGCGTCGAGGCCCAACTCCTCCAGGGCCGCCTCCGTCAATTGGTATTTTTCCGCAGCAGCCAGGAATCCCCAGACGGCGTCAAACACCGCCTCATTGGCGGCCGGATCAAAATAGGCGGCCAGGCGGAAATCTTTGCGGTTGTGCCGGTTGCGGAAAAAGGCTTTTTTCTCCGGCTTTATCCGCCCGTCCGGACAATACTCGCCCTTCAGCAGATCATAAATCAATTGTGAAACCAAAGTCTCGGCCAGGGCGCTCAAGCTTTCTTCGGAGAGGGTGTAAAAACGCACTTTAAACTCACCGATCACCGATTGGAGGGCCTTTAAAATTTGATGACGATAGGGATAGTAGCCCAGGGCCAGGTTGAAATCTTTTGCGGCGGTGTTTAGGAGACTTGCTTTATTGACAACCAGGTTTTCTTTGTCGAGATAGCCATTGAAGCGCAGGTTTTCCATCAGGTCGTCGCGTTCGATCTCCTTCAGGGGCAGATCGGCAAAGATTTCCTTTTTCACGGCCAGGTCTTCCGCCTCAAAGCGGCCGGTCTGCCGGGTGATCGCCTGGAAAACCTGCTCCGCGTAGGCGGCAATGGGGGTATTGATCAGCAATTTGGCGTGATTGTCCGGGTCGGCAAAAAAGGCCGGCTGCAGCATATTTCCTTCTTCATCCAGGTAGCCGTTGAAGATCAAATTGTCATACAACTCGCTTAGCCGGGCCGGGGGCAAAGCAAGCTCGGAGAGGTCGGATTCATACACCGCATAGTCGATCAAATCGTCCGCCGTGATTGAGGGAGCAGCCCCAGGATCGGATTCCGATTGAGTTTCCTCCAGGTGAATTTCCCGCATGATTTCAAAAAGCGGTTTCTGGTAGTCTGAGAAATCCGCGGCAAGGCTAAAATCTTCCCACTTTGCCGGGAAGGCTGTTTCAATAATGCGGCCGTCCAGATCGAGGTATCCCTTTAAAATGAGATTGTTGAATATCTTATCCAGTATTTTTTGTTCCAGTCCCAGGCCGGTAAAATCGTCAGCATGGATTTGCTCCAGGCTTGTTAAGGCCCGGTAGGCGGCCTGTTCTGCCGGCGCCTGCTCATATTTCAGCAAGCGGTTGTCTCCCGGGGAGGTCAATCCTGCCCCGCTGCCGGAAACAACCCGGTGGATTGCCCGCGAGGAACGGGCGTCAAACAACTGCGAGGTGAACAGCGCTTCATTCAGCATCACCGGCTTAAATTGCTGATACAAATTATTCAGAAAACCGATTTTCTGCGCCCGGGCTGCTTGCGCCTCTTTCTTGCCGGCGTACTCGCTGATGATGATTTTTTTCAGCTCCTCGGCGGTGAAGTCATAACTCTTCATCCATTGCACCACGGCAAAAAGCATCTGGATCAGCCACAACGAGGCCGGCGTATCCCCCCCGGCAATGATCCGGTAGCAGTCGCGCTCCTCGGGGTGCGCATCTACTAAAATCGGGAAGTTGGAAAATTTGTGTATGGAAGGGTCTTTTTCGAAAAGATCAAACAGGAAAAACAATTCGCTGTAGGAGATATCCAGGATTTCGCTGAGCTTGCTGACCCGGTACAGCAGGGAGAGCGCCGGAAGTTCAATCTTAGCGCCGCTTGCCAGCAGAGAATTTGTTGAACCGTTTTGTGAGATGCGACTGCGGAATTTTTGCACAATTGAGGTTAACTGCTTTTCGGATATCTGCAATGCGCTGCCCAAACGCCGGCGGAAATCTTTACTTTCCATCGAAAGAAGATCGCCGTTCACACTCAGTTGGGTGTAGTGGGAATATCCGGCAGGAAGGTAGTTTGCCGCCCCGTCATCAGGATAGGCGCTGATAATATTTTTACTGACATCAGCAAAACGGTTGTTGAAGACGCGGTTGAACAGGTCCTGCGCCTGCTCCTCATTTCCGATTCCCAGGGTATTGATATCGCATAAAAGCGCACAAACGACGTTCATCTCCAGGTCGGTCTGAACCTGAAGCTGCTTGACAACCGCGATTGTCTGAACAGCGCGGTGATCTAAAGTATTCCCGCAGCAGCTTCGCAACACCAGATCGAGATCGGTGAACGAGAGGCCTGTTTTTTTCGCCAGACGGATAAAACGATTGACCCGGTCAAACCAGGGCAAGGGAATGGCCGCCCCGGCGGAACTCCAGATGATTTTTTCTTCTCCATCATCAAGCCGGGCATACCCGCCTAATCCGGCGTTGATGTACAGCTCGTCGGCCCGCTCCTTTTCCGGTTCCTCGGCGCTGTTCCGGGCCGTGTCGCTCAACTCCACAAAGAGCAATTCGCGCAACTCATTTCCGGAGAGCCCGGTGAGCTTAAGGAAGGTTGCTGCCGGAAAATTCCCGGGCGCATCAGCTTTTGTATCATAATCGAAATAGGTATCCAGATATTGCCGGTCCACCGTTTTGGGCTGGGTTATCAGGCGGTATTCTTCCTCGGAAAGCCCCAGGTAGTCGCGGGAAACCCGGTCGGGATTTTCCCGGAGACTGAACAGCTTGTAGAGCGTTTGGGGGGAAACATTCAAGAAGTGCAGATATTTTTTCAGCTTTTCATTATCCAGGCTGAACGGCAAATTGAACGGGTAGAGCGCTTCCCTTAGCACCGTATAAGCGTCTTTTCCATCCGCTTCCGCGGCCTTTTCCAATAGCTCGATGACGATATCAAGATAAGGAAGGGGGGTAAAGGTGTTCTCGCCGTCTAAGCGGATATTATCAATATCCGGCCGGCGTTCCCGGTGATCGGCATTCTCAAAAAAATCATCGATCAGTTGGAGCAAATCCGCCAAATATGCGGCCGGGGAATAGACCGAACGCGCTTCGTCGCCTTTTTTGAAATCCAAAGCGCCGAAAAGCTCTTCGTAACCGGGTAAATCTTTTATTATGCTCATGATGCCTCATCTTCTTTATTTGTTAATTTTAGTTTGCCTGAGGTGGGGTTCATTGTTTTGCTTGATCTACAGGTAGCGCCGCACAACAGCAGCCCGGACAGCTAAGGCATTCCGGTAGACGCGTTCCATCAAATCCGTATTTTTACCGAACATATTTGAATAGGTGTTAAGGAAGAGCGGCCGGGGAATGGCGGCAATTTGAAGCGCCGAGTGAATATTTTTTTCTAACAGGGCCAAAATAATATCCGGGTTTTCTCCCGGAATAATACGCGCCAGACGCTGATAGGCCTTGAGCGCCTTTACCATTTCTGCTTTGCCCGCTTCCAGGCCGGACCAGGAAAATCCGGAGATCGTCGCCGGGTCGCCCAGGTTAACCGTGCTCAGATTAACGGTTTTATTTTGACTGATGAACCTCTTCAGGTCGTCTTTGCCGGCCATGGCAGAAATCCTCAATTGGATATTATCTTTCACTCCGATGATTACGACCCTACGGAATAAGGCCCCAGGCAGGATACAGGCGTTTATTTTACATTACTCACAAATGCGGCGGATGAGTGGAGAACGCAGCAACAAGCTCATGAAGAACAAGTTGATTTAGCGCTGTTTCGATGAGTTTTGTATAATAATGAAAATGCCTTAAGCAATCATGCCCCCCCATACGGACAACATTTTCTCCCCGTTCAGCCACACACGTTTTTCCCGGGAAGCCAACTCTACACAGCGAGAAACAAACGGATCCGTTGTTTGCTCTCAAGATCAGCCTTAAATGTCTACAGACAAAGAGGTAAATACTTTGATTTGGAATAAAATTTTAGCGAAAGGCGTCATAAATACCTACGACGGGGGAATATATTCAATACTTTGTAAAAACCAAAGAAATTTTACTGTATCTGTTAATTATTTTCATCACACACTTTCACAGCGATTTTAAATCTCTCGATACGGTATGAATCGCTTCATTGCACCTCATAGCGGATCTTTTCGGATTGGGGACTTCCAGCGGGAGACGCCTTGGCCCTGGCAATTGCCGGGAGGAACCGCCTTAGCCCCTTTCGGGGTCTCAATCGTCTCCCGGCCGGGATTGTCGATTTACTCACCCCTCCCGGCCGGGGGCCGAAGTGTGCGAAAGCACTTAGTTGTTTTTGTGTTGACGATGGAATGGTTAGGGTGACTCGGATGTTGATTGTATAACCGGGGATTTTCCCGGGGAATATTCTGGCTCGGTTAGTGAACGACACCAACTAAGCGCAACCCTTCGCCATTGCCCCGGAGATGAAATTGAGCCGGCCGCGGCGCTTTTCTGCCCCGGGAAATTTTCCGGACATCCACACGCAGGTACTGACCGGCTTTCCTGAAAAGCTCGGAAGAGATCGGAATAGTAAGCTGGTTGTTCTTGCCGGCGATTTGCTGCGGCGGGACAATTTCTTTGCCGTTTCCGTCAAAAATCCGGATTTGATAACGGGCCTCGTCGCCGTTTAGACCGAGCAGGATATTTCCCCGGTCTTCCAGAACCAGGCGACGGTTCTTCAGCACCACAAATTCAACCGGGGTTACCGGGGCCAGAAAATACTGCAAGGTTTTCCGGCGGCGCGCTTTCAGGGTTTCAACAACATATTCCGCCGCGCCGGGTTCCGGATATTGAGCCGCAGCTACCAGGGTTTTGATGTGCTCATCGGTCAGGGCGCCCAGGATTTTGGCAGCCCAGTAATTGTCCTCCGGCTGGCTGTAATGGATGGGCAAATACGGCAGCACTTCCTTCCAGTCAGCCGGATCGTATACTTCCGATTCAAACGTGCCGACCGATTTCCAGGGGGTATATTTGATGTTTTCCCACGCCTCGACATTCAACCCCAGCAGAACCAGGTTTTTGAACATCTGCCGGAAGCTGAACAGGTGATGAAACCCATCCCACAATCGCTGATGTTCTACGGCATGGCCGGCAAAAGCCTCCCCGAAATCCAGCAGGTAATGGCGCACAAACCCCTGGCCGGGCGCGCCTTCGTAAACATCCAGGGTGTTGTCGATGCGCATATCGGTGTGATTGGTAAAGGAGTTGAACACTCGCAAGGCCCGCAGGGTGCGCCGGTTCTTATGGTCAAACTTATCATTCACATCCCCTTTGCGAACACCCTCGGCGGGAATCGGCCCCAGGATAATACCTTTGATGAGCAGGCTCACCGTGGTGCGGTAACGTCCGTTTTGCGGGGAAGCAACCAGGCTCAGCACCTGCTCCACATCGGCCCGGGTAATATTTCCGCCCGGCGCCACGGTAAAATCTTCCCGCTGAAAGAAAGCCAGATAATCCTCGGGCACATTGTAGCCGAATCCCCAAAAGAGCCGGTTAACGATTAGCGCCGTGGTGGTCTCCACGGCCGGGAACTCCGGCGGATCAAACTTAACCAGGTAGAAATACCCCCGCGAGTCTTTGATGATAAAGCCGGGATTCCCGCCGCCGTGCTTGGCCTTGGCCACCCGTACGGGCGGCTGGGGAGGGCCGATTTTCTGCGGCCCCCGCAGCAATTCTTCCGGGCTGATTTCCCGGTATCCCAAACGGGGGGTGTACCAACTGGAGGCCGGAACTTCATCGCGGGCGTTGACATCGCGGGCAGCCAGGTATTTAGGTACTTCCATGCCCTGCACAATCGGGCGGCGAACTAACAAATCGTAGGTATAATACGCGCGCTGGAATTCGTCTTTTTCCGGCACGGGGCCGGGAAGCATATCATTATATCGTTGCACTGGTTCGGAATTGGCAAAGCGGTAGCCAGATGAACTGCATGACAGCAACACCACCGACAGTAGCGCAAATATGCCCCACTTTAGGATGGCGCTGCGAGTCCCAAACGGGGAAGATGCCTGTCGCGTTTGAGCAATTCTTTGGTTATCCGGAGTAGTGTAGCGGGACATTAGTTTTTGCTGGTTGTGTGGCCCCTCAACAAGCGTTCGACTGAGCTCACGCTGAAGGCTCAGGGGCCAGGAGCAAGGAGTCTGAGCTTGTCGAAGACGGACCGCAACCAATAATTTTAACTGCCCCATTACAGTAGGTATATTTTTCACTGCTGTCCGGGTGTTAAAAATTATTACCATGTTTAACTTAATATTATCTATAGAATTACAACCTCTTTTTTGCTGTTATCGATTTGAAATCGAATTTGTATATTCGCTATTCACTTCATCAACAGAAAGGAATGGCGAATGAATTCAGGAAAAACGGTTTTTGCTCAATTAACAGCATTTTTACCATTGCA
>JAJRYW010000009.1 GCA_024275555.1 Calditrichota bacterium
CCTGGACAGCAGAGCAGAACTCCCCCCCGAGCAAAATATTCCACGCCGGCGCGGCTATCCAGGCGCTGCACATCGTTCCGGAAAAGCATTTGGCCTACCTGGGATTGCAGGACGGAACCGTTCTGGCGCTGGATCTGGCTACAAAGCAGCCGCGATTTCAACAGCCAATCCATACTCATGAAGTAAACAGCATTGTCTATTTGTCCGAAGCAGAGCAGTTGGCGACAGTTTCCACCGATCAACGTCTGGTCATCTCCCAGGCGGAAGACGGCCAACCACTCTACCGCACCGTCGGCCATGTGCGGGACATTTTGGCCCTGGCGCTCACTCCCGATCAAACCCGGCTTGTCAGCGGATCACGAGACAAGAGCCTGCGCATCTGGGATATCGCCTCGGGGCGCGAGTTGAAGGCGCTGTACGGGCATCGCGGGTCGGTTGTCAGCGCCGCCTTCAGTCGTGATGGAACTCTGCTGGCCGGCGGCGACCGGAATCACCGGATTCTCCTTTGGGACTGGCGCAACGGGAAGACCGTGTTCGAAAGCCCGGATTTATTCGGCGCGGTTCTGGCGCTCTCCTTTTCCGAAGACGGCAAGCGCTTCTATTCCCTCGGCGAGGACGACACCCTGCGTGTCTGGGATGCCGTCAATTACAAGCTCATCTACAGCCGCTATATCGGCGTCAAGGGCGTCATTGCCGCGCAATTTCACCCTTCGCGGCCCCTAATTGCCGTCGCGGCCCGGAACCGTGCTGTTGCCCTGGTTCGCTTTGATGAGAGTCGCCGGAAAAAAATACTGGGGGATCGCCGGGGTAATCTGTGGGCATTGGCTTTTTCCGCTGACGGCGACTTGTTTGCCGCCGCCGGAGAAGACAGTTCTGTCCAGCTCTGGTCGGTGCAGCCAGGAACCCCGGCGTTTCCCGCCCTCAAAGCAAATAGCCGCCTGAACTCGCTGGCCTTTATTCCGCAAACAGAACTGATTGCCGCGGGAGGCCAGGACGGGCGCATCCGGGTGTGGAACTACCAAACCGGGCAATTGGTTGATGATCTTCCGGCGCGCCATCGCACCATCTGGACCCTCCTGCCCCTCCCCGGTTACCGCCTTTTAATCAGCGGCGGCCGGGACTACCATATACGTTTCAACGAACTTCCTCAATCATCCGCCAAACAGATCATCTCCCGATCCGGTTATTTGAGTGAAGTAAAACTGCCCGGGAAAAAGATTATTGATGCGGAGTTTCTGCCCGGGGCGATTCGACTGGCAACTGAAACGGATATCCGGCAAATAGACTTCCGGCGCGACTCAATTTCCGTACTGAAGACCGGCTTGAACCGCAATGTAGAAACGGCCCTGAGACAAAACCTGCTCAGCCTGGCGGCAGCCGAAGCACTTCCGAATCAGTCGATTTTGAAAACTATCCTCCGCAGTGCGGTTGATCCGCAGCAAAAAGTCTGGGCCGGGTTAAGTAAAAATAAGCTGTATTTATTCACCATTCCCGGCGGACAAGAAATAGCTGTACGGCCATACCAATTTCCGCACACCCAGCGCCTGGCGGTTTCCGCGGCAACCCAATCCGTCGCCACCGGCCATCCGGATGGCAGTATTGTGCTGGCAAGGTGGGATGGCGCCGGAGAGCAGATCATCCGCTCCGCACACCGCGGCCCGGTAAGCAACATACAGTTTTCTCCGGACGGCCGACAGCTGGCCAGCGTCGGTGTTGCAGAGGATTTTATCCGGATTTGGAATACCGGCGACGGGACGGAAGCCGGGATGCTCCGCGGCGTCAGCGCCGATATTACGGCCTTATCCTGGCTGAGTTCTGCACTGTTGAGCGGCGGGAACTACGCCGGCAAGACCTGGATTTGGTCTGTGGAACGCTCGGAAATGATCGCAGCCCTGCCAGGAATCTCCGCTCCTATTCGCGCACTGCGTTTTTCCGAACAAGACTCTTTGCTAGCGCTCCTGACGGAAGACGGCCGCTGTTACTGGTGGGATATCTCCCTGCTCCTGGGCGCTTATGAACAGCAGGGCAGGCCGTTGGAGCGACTCCAGCGTCGCGCCGGAGAATATTTTTCGATCCAGCGCAAGAATGACCGGTTCCTGCCTGTGAAAGGTAGGATTCCCATGCAACCCGCCGGAAAAGCTGACACCGGTGTGCAATTTCCCCTCTATCAAAAACCGCTCTTGCCCCCCGGCTCTCCCCTTTTAATGCTCCGGAAAAACTAAGTACAGGGTTCGGGCAGAACCGCAATACCCGGAACAGTATACTTCCGTTTGCCCTGGCTGTTGCACTGAAAAGAAGCGGATTACCACAGAACTTCAACAAAGGGCGCGCCGTACTGCCGCAATCGAGTGCAGTGCAAGCTAACCGACGTTTCGTGCATTGAACTTTAGTATTCGCAGCGGCATATTATAATTGAATGCGCCGGTTGCGCTTTTTGGAGCGGGGGCCTGCCTTTGTCTTTTCAATCAAATCTAAACCTACTGCGGGCAAGCGCAGCGCCCCGGATAGCCGGTGCGGCGCGCTTGCGGAATTGGAAATGAATTCAATACTTTGAAGAGGCAATTTCCCTCAGCGCAGTAACATCATCCTTTTGGTTTCTGCAAATTGTATTGTCTTTAAACGATAGAAATAGGGGCCGCTGGGAAAATCCCGTGCATCCCAAACCACCTCATGCCGGCCGGCTGTTAGTTTACCGTTAACCAGCGCAGCTATTTGCCGGCCAACCAGATCATAAACTGTTAACTTCACTTGGCCGGAGGTTGGTAGAAGAAAGCCAATAGTTGTAGTTGGATTGAAGGGATTAGGGTAGTTCTGCGACAACTTGTAAGCTTCCGGCGCGCCAAAGCCCCAGTCGATATCCGGCAGTTTCGGGCTGCCTTTGTATAAAATATTCCCCGCCGGAATAATTCCTGCCGCGATGGTTCGGCGCCGGTTCACTTTCCGGGCTAATCTTTTGGCCAACCGGTCGTTGCCGGGATCGCCGTCAGTTGCCAGGGAGGAGACATATGTAAGCACATCTCCGGCAGTACGGCCGTCTGCGGTAACCACTGTGTACTGTCCTACTTTTTCGGAAACTATATTCATCACCAGTGCTGCTAACTGCCGGCGGGCGCGTTTGTATTGACTGAAATTACACCACAACCGTAACTTGCGCAGCCAATCGACTAAAGTGGTATCATTCGCAAAAACATCAAAGTGGGGTGTGTAATGTTCGTGCACCTCGTTGATGTAGTTCAATAAATCTTGCTCGCTTTCCCGGGGATGACCACGCCCCCGCACATTCTTCCGGAATTGTCGCGTCCAGTAAAAAGCGCCGCGAGCGTTGTTGTCCATTACCGTTAGTTCCAGGATAAAATCAACCGTATCCGCTGCCCCGGAAGTCAGTGTGTCGGCAATGGGGTTTTCTTCCGTGGAGTAACCTAACGGTTCAAAAATGCTTACCAGGTAAGTATCGGGAAGCACATCAATAAAGGAGTAGCGGCCGAGGTTGTCGGTGATTAAGGTGTCAAGCCCAGCCGCGGCATTGCCGGACGTATCCAAAAGAGTTACCTGCACCCCCGCCAGTCCGCTTCCATCTACAGAGACCGTGCCGGAGATAGCGCCGGGCAGGCTGTGCGGCTCCTCAACCACTTCATATAGATATCCGGCGCCGGCGTTGGCGCCGTTGTCATCATCCCAATAAGCGCCGGCAATGGCATAATTGCCGGAGATGGAGACTGAATAGCCATAATAATCATAGGCCTCGCCGTCGGAAGCGGTGATTTTTTCGAACTGGTTCCAGGAAGCCCCGTCGCGCAGGAAAAAGTAGGCGGCGCCGGCCTCGACGCCATTGTCATCATCCAGGTATGCGCCGATCATGGCATAATCGCCGGAGATGGCAACTGAACGGCCGAAAAGATCGCCTGAAGCATCCAGGGGAATAAGCTTGGCGGACTGCCCCCAATTATTAGCCCCGCCCTGGTTGCGAGAAAAAATGTAGGCGGAGCCGTTGTTGCTGCCGTTGTCATAATCATCGTAGCTGGCCCCGGCAATAGCGTCATCACCGGAGATGGAGACAGACCAGCCAAAATAATCCCCTGCTGCGGCATCCAGCGCGGTCAGCTTGGCTAATTGCCCCCAGTTATTTGCCCCGCCCTGGTTGCGAGAAAAGATATAAGCCGAGCCGGAGTTGCTGCCATGGTCGTCATCCAGGTAAGCGCCGACAATGGCGTCATCGCCGGAGATGGAAACCGAAATGCCAAAGAAATCTTTTTCCGCGGCATCCAGCGCGGTCAGTTTAGCTATTTGCCCCCAGTTATTTGCCCCGCCCTGGTTGCGAGAAAAAATGTAAGCCGAGCCGGATCTGTCGCCGTCGTCGTCATCCGAGGATGCCCCAACAATGGCGTCATCGCCGGAGATGGAGACTGAATAACCAAAATAATCATGTGAGGCAGCATCCAGTGCGGTTAGCTTGGCTAATTGCCCCCAGTTATTTGCCCCGCCCTGGTTGCGAAAAAAAATGTAAGCCGAGCCGGAGCTGCTGCCGTGGTCGTCATCCTGGTAAGCGCCAACAATAGCATAATCGCCGGAGATGGAGACTGACCAGCCAAAATAGTCCCCTGCTGCGGCATCCAGCGCGGTTAGCTTGACCAACGGACCCCAGTTATTTATCCCGCCTTCGTTGCGAGAATAAATGTAAGCCGAGCCGGAGCTGCTGCCGTGGTCGTCATCCTGGTAAGCGCCAAGGATAGCATATTCGCCAGAAACGGAAACTGAATAGCCAAAATAATCCTCACCCGATCCATCCAGGGCGGTGAGCTTCTTCTCGGCCGCCGGCAGACGCCCAGGTAAAAAAATACCACAAAACAGGAGAACCAATAACCATGCAAATATAGGTAAACGCAAAAACCGGTAACTGTGTGATGAATAGGTAAGCATTCTTAACTCCTTTAAATGAAGTTGATTGGATTAGTTTTTTACCCGGGCAAGCCCTGCAAAGTCATTATGCTCAAACGCATATTCAAGCTCTACCCGGAAAAATTCAAACGTGAGACACGAAAAGCTGATGAGATTCAGAGGAGATCTATATATCGTTGGAATGTTTACACGACAGTAGATAACCGTTTTTGCGAACCAAAAAGAAGATTGTTTTGACGACAACCTTTCTGGTCCCTCAGGTATAAAATACTATTTAACGGTAATAACGACTTTTCCCTGAAGCCGACTCAATTTTAATCAGTCTTATTTGTATTTTATAATAGACCTTATTAGGGCGCATGACAAATTGTATTTTACAGACATTCTTTAAAAACCGTTGAAACGGTTAAATGATCGCTGCAAGATCTCATTAACACCGGGCTTAAGCCCGGTGTTAATGAGAAAGAAATTATTACATAGTGTCTGGCCGAATAGTCA
>JAJRYW010000176.1 GCA_024275555.1 Calditrichota bacterium
CAGCCCCGCCTCAAACATCTCCTCCACACGCCGGTTGATGCGGGTGTACAGTTCCTTTCGGGCGCAGGTAAGGGCAAACTTCCGGTAGGAAAACGGGGCCGGGTCCGCTTGTTCTTTTTGGATGGCGCTGAGCGGGCGCCCGGCTGTATGGAAGACCTCCAGCCCCCGGATAACTCGCCGGGTATTGGAAGGGTGTGATTTGGCTGCCAGTTCCGGGTCTACCCGTTGCAACTCCCGGTAAAGCGCCTCCGGCCCCTCGGCAGCCAGACGTTCGTGAAGTCGCTGCCGCAGCTCCGGATTTTTTATTTCCTCTCTAAAGAATCCCTGTAGCATGGCCCGCAGGTAAAGCCCGGAACCGCCGACTACCAGGGGAACCTTGCCGCGGGAGAAAATCTCCAGCGCACACCGGCGCGCCTCCCGGCCAAACTGCCCGGCGCTGTATTCCTGATCGGGATCGAGAATGTCGATAAAATGGTGGGGAACAGCCCGGCGCAGTTCCGGGTCCGGTTTGGCCGTTCCGATGTCCATCCAACGGTACACCTGGCGCGAGTCGGCCGAGATGATTTCGACAGGAAGCGCTTCCGCAATCTGTTTGGAGAGCGCCGTTTTGCCGATCCCGGTCGGGCCGGTAAGCGCCAGCACCGTTGTTGCCCGGTTGACCACAGCTTATCTCCGTTTGAATTTACTCGCCAGTTCATCCAATCCCAGGGTGATGATCACCGGTTGCCCGTTAGGGGCCCGGTAGGGTTCGCTGGTGCGGAAGAGTTGGTCCACCAGGGCGCTCATGGCCTCGTCCTGCAACTCCTCCCCGGGCCGCACCGCATTTTTACTGGCAAAAGCCAGGGCAATCTGTTCCCGGGGGTCTTTGCGCTGCCCGCTGTTTTCCCGGAAGTAGTCAATGATGTCATTGAGAATCTGCACTTCCCGGCCAATCTTGACATCCGCGGGGATGGCCTCCACAATAATGGTGCGCCCGCTGAGTTCATTCATCCGGAAACCGATTTTTTCCAGCCACTCCCGCAGGTCTTCATAAACCAGGTATTGCTCCAGGTTCAACTCAATTGTTTGCGGGAACAGTAGCTGCTGGGACGGTGCGGGCGCCTCCCGCTCCAGATAGCGCTGGATTTGCTCATACAAAATACGCTGGTGGGCCAGGTGCTGATCGATAATCACCAGGCCGCTGCGGATTTGGGAAAAGATATAGCGCTGATGCACCTGCCAGAGCCGCCGCGAACCGGTCCCGCTTTCTCCGCGCAACCGCTGCCGGAAAGAGGGCGATGAGGGCGGCAGCGGTTCATAATCGAACGAGGTTTGCTCCGGCCCGCCGGTGTGGGTGTGTTCCGGTTCCGCAGGGGCAGGCGGGTCCGTCCGTCGGGCGGGCGCTGCCGCCGTAATGATTTTTTTAAAATGATGTTTGATCTCATCCCGGTCGGTCTTGGTCACCTGCCACTCGATCAGGGGCAGGCTGTCTCCCGATTGCACGGCTCGCCGCACCGCCGACAGGAACAGGTGATAGACTACCTGCTGGTTGGCAAAGCGCACTTCCATCTTGGTGGGGTGAACGTTTACATCCACCAGGTGCGGCGGAACCTCCAGGAACATGATGTAGGCCGGGTAGCGTTTCCGGTCGATCAGGTTGGCATAACCCTGCAAAATGGCATGGGAGAGACTCCGGTTGATGATAGCCCGCTGGTTCAGAAATAAATATTGTAGATCGCTGCTGGTTGTTGTTTGATCGGGCCGGCAGACATATCCCTCCAAAACCATTTGATTCAATTCTTCGCGGCAATAGATCAAGCCATCATAAAACTCCTGGCCGAACACCTGCACAATGCGCTCCTCCCGGTTTACCGCGGGCAGGTTAAACAGTTCTTCTCCATTGTTCAGAACAATGAAATGAACTTCCGGTTTGGCTAAAAAAAACCGTTTCAGCCATTTCAGGATGTGATTCAGTTCGGTGTTGTCGCCGCGCAGAAAGTTTCGGCGCGCCGGGGTGTTGAAGAAAAGATTTTTTACCGAAATGGCGGACCCGCGTTTGAGGGCGACCCGCTCTTTGACAACCACCTTTCCCCCGGCAATCTGCAAAACCGTACCGGC
>JAJRYW010000177.1 GCA_024275555.1 Calditrichota bacterium
CAATTTGATTATCGAGGAGTTTGAAGCGCTGGATGTTGAACTGCTTAAGCAAGTGGGCGATGTCATCCGCAAAAAGGCGCAGAACACCGTCGGCTTTTTGGTAAATCGAAACGGGGAGCGGGTCAATTTTGTCTGCGCGGTAACGGATGACCTGATCAGCGCCAACAAAGTAAAAGCCGGCGACCTGGTGCGCGACGCCGCTAAAATTGCCGGAGGCGGCGGGGGGGGCCGCCCTCACCTGGCCACCGCCGGGGCCAAAGATATCTCCAAACTGGATGAGGTCTACCAGTACCTGCGCAAACGCCTTGAAACACTTTCGTAAAAAAAATCAGCATTGCCCTCGCGCCAGCCGGGAGTCCCCGGCTGGCCTTTTCTCAGCCTCATCGCAACCAGGAAGAGAACATGCACTAAACCCCTTCGGAAATGGCAATCCACCGCATTTGTTTAGAGCATCTACAGATTCCTCTCCCGGGTCGAAATATGGACGCCGGTTCGAATTCCAATTTTTCCTCAAAAATCACTTAATATCGATGGTTTGGTGTCGAATATTGCTTTGGTGTCGATTATCACAACATTTCAAGGATTGAAACTCCGGCATACCTCAGGATGAGCAAAAAGATTCGGGCGATTTTTTAATTGTAAAATTTTTTGCTGAAACCCGCTCAATCGACAGTTCCCGATCCGTAACAACAAAGTGATTTATGGACAAGCAAACGCTGCTAATTGTGGATGGTCAGGCGGATAAGCATCCGGATCTTATCAGTGCATGTCAGGCCCTGGGGTTGAATCCGGTTTTCCGATCCACAGTGAAAGAGGCCAAAAAATTATGCTCCCGGCAAGCAATACAACTTGCCCTGATCGATTATCAACTGGCAATGGCGGAACCCAATTTAGTTCACCTGCTTAAGTCGGACTTGTCCTCTGTTTTAGTGATTGCCCTCTTCCAGGGCGATGAAATTCCTCCACTGCCGCAGTTAAACCAGCAAGGGTTCGAGAGCTATCTTTGTTTGAGCAGCGGGGCGTCCTTGATTCAATCGTTATTGCAACAGGCTATGCTAATGATCCAAACCCGTCAGGAAAACCAAAAACTGTCCCGGGAGTTGCTTCGCTCCGAAGAGTATTACCAGGCCCTGCTCAACGCTACCCACGAGGCCATTGTAGTGGTTGATCAGAACTTTGCGATTAACTACTGCAACCGGGCTTTTCAACAGTTTATGAGTATCGATATTGAGTTGTTAAAGCATCAGAATATGCAGCATTATCTGGAAGACGGTTTTAAGGTGCTGCACTACATCTATCAGCAACTGACCCTGGGCAAGAAGGTGGAGGGATACCGGGTGACGCTGAAAACCGAGCAGGACGCCCGGATCGATGTCAATCTCGGCGCCGATTTTCACTACACCCCAACCGGCTACATCGAGGGCCTGGTTTTGATCATGGAGAACCGTCTGCTGCAAGATCGCTTTTTCAAGGGATTGCTACGGAAGGAGCGACTGACCACCATTCAGCAGCTTTCCAGCGCCCTGGCCCATGAAATCCAAAATCCCACCAACATTCTCTCCGGGCGAATTCAACTTCTGCAAAAGGAGCTGCAATCTGAGGAACATCAGAAAAACTTTGAAACGATTGAGCGGCAAATCCAGCGCATCGGCGAGATTCTGGAGCAACTGCAAAAATTCAACAATAGCCGCGAAGACAGCATCCCCGAGGAGTTTGCCCTGATAGATTTTTTGGAAGAATTGATCGCGCGGCGCAAGGAAACATCAAAAATTAATTTTAGTTTACACTACCAGGAAAAAGAAAGGGATCTGCTCATCCAGGCCAGCCGGCTGCATATTGAGGATGCCTTTACTTACCTCTTTCGGGTGCTGGAGGGGCTGTTGCCGGAACAGTATAACCTGGATATTCACTGTAGATTGTTTCGCACTTTTGCCCACATGCCTTCTCTGGAACTGACCATGGAATTTGACAACGCCGGACTGCCGGAAGATTTGTTCGAGCCGTTTAATTCCGTAAACGCCAACGAGGCCGTCTCTTTACTCGACCTGGCCCTGGTGCATACCATCTTTTCAAATTATGATATTCAGTTGCATCTGGAAAATTTATTTGCGGAGAAAAAGGTGCTGAAGCTGCAATTTAATGTTGTGGGAGTTAAAAATATCGGAAACGGGAATACGGAAAACTAAGCGAAATTATTTTCCCCAAATACCCGGACCTAAGTCTGTTTAACGGAGGTAATCGGATTGAAAACACAGGTACTGGTTGTCGATGACGAAGTCGATGCATTAGAGTTAATGCGCGAATTGTTTACGACCAATGGCTATAAAACTTTTACCGCCAAAAACGGGGTAGAGGCGTTAAACATTATCCGGGATAATGAACCGGACATCATGATTACCGACATCCAGATGCCGGAGATGGACGGGATGCAACTGCTGGATGTGGTAAGAAAGAAGTATCCGGACATCGCGGTCATCATGATTACCGCTTACGGCACCATCCCTTCTGCCGTTGAGGCGATGAAGAAGGTAGCCAGGGATTACATTATCAAGCCGCTGCAACTGGATAGCCTGCTGGCCAAAGTAGAGACGATGTCGCAGTTGCGTTCCTTGATTCGGGAAAACGAACACCTCCGCAGTCAACTCACCGAAAAATATAATTTTGATCACATTATCGGGCGCAATCCCAAAATGCTGCAACTGTTCGAGCTGATTAAAGCGATTGCCCCGGCCACCTCGACCGTGCTCATCCGGGGCGAGAACGGCACCGGGAAAGAACTGATCGCCAACGCCATCCACTATAATTCGGATCGGGTCAAAAAACCGTTCATTAAAGTGAATTGCGGGGTGTTTGCAGAGAACCTGTTGGAAAGCGAGTTGTTCGGCCATGTAAAGGGATCGTTCACCGGCGCCGTAAAAGACCGGCCCGGCCGTTTTGAATTGGCCCATGGCGGCACCATTTTCCTGGATGAAATCGGCGACATCACTCCCAATATGCAGTTAAAACTGCTGCGGGTGCTCCAGGAACGAACATTTGAACGAGTCGGGGGAACCGAAACGCTTAAAGTGGATGTGCGGATTATTGCCGCGACCAATCGCAACCTGGAAGAAGCCATGGAACAGGGAGAATTCCGGCAGGACCTTTACTACCGGCTGAATGTAATTCCCATTGTCGTCCCTCCCCTTCGGGAGCGCCCCGACGATGTCCCCTTGCTGGTATACCACTTTGTGAACAAATTCAGCAAAGAGTTTAAAAAACCGATCAAAGAAATAGATGATGAGGTTATGCGCTGTCTTTCTTCCTACCACTGGCCGGGAAATATCCGCGAGTTGGAAAACATTATTGAGCGCGCCATTGTTCTCAGTAAATCCGATGTGCTGACCGTTGATGATTTACCGGACCATGTAACCAATATCAGCCTCACCTCCAGTTTTCCGGTGCTTACCGACCGGCCGCTTAACGACCTGGTGGATGAATATGAACGCCAGATTATTCTGAAGGCCCTGGAAGAGAATAATCATAATAAACTGCGCACTGCCGAAAAACTGGGGATTCACCGGAGCACCTTTATGTCCAAGCTTAAAAAATATGGGATTGATTAGCAAATTTTAAAGCAAAAAGCGCTTGACTTATCTGTTTTTAGCGCTATATATTTGTGCCGCTTTTTTGAGAGGTTTTAGGGATCGTAGTTCAGTTGGTCAGAACGTCCCGAATGCCTCGGGAAGGGCGCGAGTTTTAAAGTTTACAATTTTTTAGAGGGATCGTAGTTCAGTTGGTCAGAACGTCCCGAATGCCTCGGGAAGGGCGCGAGTTTTAAAGTTTACAATTTTTTAGAGGGATCGTAGTTCAGTTGGTCAGAACGCCGGCCTGTCACGCCGGAGGTCGCGAGTTCGAGTCTCGTCGGTCCCGCAAGCAATGAAAGGGAATCAAATGATTCCCTTTTCTTGTGTACAAAAGCAGTTGGGCAGAACGTCCCGACCCGGCGGGAAGGCCGCGAGTTCGAGTCTCGTCGGTCCCGCAAGCAATGAAAGGGAATCAAATGATTCCCTTTTCTTGTGTACAAAAGCAGTTGGGCAGAACGTCCCGACCCGGCGG
>JAJRYW010000178.1 GCA_024275555.1 Calditrichota bacterium
GCGGTATTATAGATGGTCAGTTCAACCGGGGCGGCGGCCGGCAGTACAAATTCTATCGTGGTGGAAGGGTTAAACGGATTGGGATAGTTCTGCTGAAGTGCAAAACCGTCGCTCAGCCCCGGCAGAGAATTATCAATCCCCACCAGGACGCGGGGAAACTCGACGTTGAACCCCTGCGGGAAAATACCCTGCAATCCCAGCGGTTCACCATTCTGGTTTTGCGAAGGGTCGACGAATCCGGCTAACATAAGCACCATGGCGCTGTCCGCAAAGGCGCTCAGATCCGCATCGAAGGCGGCTAAAACAGTCGTGGTAGCGCTTTCCACAATCTCAAACCGGTACACCCCCGGCGTCATGGCAATATAGGGGGAGAAATCGCCGTAGCCGACGCCGCTGGCCAGGACGCCCCCGCCCGCCGTGCGAAGCTCCACCGAGGGAGCGTCGGTAACCATATTCATAAAGGAGAACTCTACCTGGCCCGGCGTGGCGGATACCAGGCGGGCGTTGTTGTTGAGGGTGAAATCCAGGTTGATGGCCCGTCCATCCGGGTTGGGCAGGAACTGGTTCGGATCGACAACACCCCGCACTACCCCCACGTAGTCGTGCCCGGCTGCAAAAACGACGATGAAGTTGACCAGCGTATCGCCCACGCCGGTGCTGTTCCCCGGGGCAATGCCGAAAGAAGTGGGGATGCCCTGGATAAGCGATACATCGGCAAAGGGACTGCCAAAGCGGAAAGGCACATCTTCCAATACAGTAATCACCCCGATGACCGGGATGGAAATATATACGTCAATGATGTCCATGGTGGGATCGCCGATAGCGTGGATAGCCTGCACCTGCTGGGCTTTCAGCGTCTGAACACCGCATATCAAACCGATGATCATCAAAAATGGCAGTAGATACTGTTTCATAATTTCCTCCAGTGCATTTATCAAAAAAAGGTGAGTTAGTTTTACTTTGCTGTTTCAGGTGGATACAAATTTAAAAGGGCTGTATCGGTAAATGATCGAAATCAACCGAGATGAAGATATTGCGCACCATCCGGTTTTCCGGCACCCGCAGCGGCGAGGGAAGCGAATCGCTGTCGACATCATACTGGCCAACCGCCCGCCAGTCGCTAAACAGGTTCTCGCCGTAGCGTTGCGCAACCACCAGGTAGCCGTATTGGCCGGCCGGCAATTCAAATTCAAAATCGGTCCGTTCCACATAGAAAGGCAAACCCAGCGAATCATTGATGGAAGGATAGGCAAAGGCTTGCTGATTGACAATTTCCAAGATGATGTTTTCGGGAGGAAATTCCCGGAAGGCCACCAGGCGCAGATCGAACAAACTATCCGGCGGCGGCCAATTCTGAAAAAAAATAGTGCCCTGGATGCCGCTCTCTTCCAGCCCGGGTTCCCTGGGGGCGATGCCTTTATCGCAGGCGGTAAAAAGGACGGCCAGAAGCAAGACGGTTAACAATATTTTATTCATGAATAATGAGAACTGTGTTTACGAGAATTTAAATTTTTATGAATATAACACTCCCGGGTCATTTCGTCAAGGGAATTACCGGCATCCCAATACCGGGCCCGGCGCACCTCCCCGGCGGGCTCAATTTTACCAAATCGAAGAATAAATGTTTGTGATATTTGTCGCGGCGTTATTAAGTTAGCGGCCGTTATTTATAATGGTATTTGGAGCACAATACAGAGGTAAGGTTACAATCGTGACTGGTATAAGTAAATGGTATTGAATAAACGACACTTTTTCAGGCACTACCGGCTTCGACAAGCTCAGCCTCCTGGCTGGGACTGCTGGCTGAGCTTGTCGAAGCCAGCAAGTACGAATTGTCGTTTATTTAAGTGCAATTACTTA
>JAJRYW010000179.1 GCA_024275555.1 Calditrichota bacterium
AAGAATGTAGAGATTTTGGATTGCATCGACTGCCTGCCCCGTTGGGGTGTCGATGCATGCATTGACACAGTCAATGCAATCCAAATGCTCCCATCATGGCAGCGACTTCTAGCCGAATATAAAAATTTTGCCATTTTTTTCTTTCGATTCTTTGCTGTGTTCAGTGGGCTGAATAGTTACTGAAATTGTTTAAATATGATGAGCAAGTTTCCCACAGCGGGACAATTAAAGTGGGCGTATTTGTGTAGCCGGACAGTTATCAAGTTAAATTTCCCCACCCCGGCCCTCCCGAAATCGGGGAGGGAGGCCAATTTCCCTCCCGGCCAGCCGGGAGGGATTAAGGGGGGACATTACTATGGCATGAAGGCAACTACAGAACTGCATTTCATCTTTTCGGAAACTAATTCACGTCTCAATAAAACAGGAAAAAGTAGCGAGACTCAGGGGTCGCTGCGTTCCCATTTGACGGTGGTGTAAATCCGCTCCATAAAATTTTCGCCGGTGGAAAGATAGGCGTCGGAGGGCGCAGTTCTGTTCAGCACCACCTTTTCTTTTAAGGCCCTGGCCTGTTCGCGGGGCAACAATCCGATGGTGACCACATATTTTTCATTCATAGTAAGATATACTTCCGCTTTGTAACCCATGCGGTGGTATTTATCGGCCTGCTGAACAGCGATTCCTTCATCGGCGGTAGTGAGTACGACAATAAAAAGTTCTTTTGCTGTTGGCCGGATCGTTTTTTTCGAAGTCCCCGATGCCCCTTCCGGAAAACGGCGGGTAAGAAATTCGCTTCCGGTGGTGAGGTAGCTATCATCTTCCACAATCCCTTTACGGATCGCAAACCCCTTCAGGTTCTCGGCTTCCTTTTTCGGCAAGCGATCCAGGGTAACTGCATATTTCTTGTTTTTGGTCAGATATACTTCGCTCCGGTATCCCAAATCCTCCAATTGCCGGGCCAGGTTCTTCGCGTCGGCTTCCGTTTTGGAAGTAGCCGCCACAATGTAGTATAACGCCTGGTCCGTTTCCGGATAAATTTTTTTCAGGAATCCTTTTCCGCCGGTCAGGTAGGCGTCCGGCCCGGCCAGACCTTGCGCGATCACCTTGGCTTTCAGCTCCCGGGCTTTTGCCGGCGGGTAATGCCCCAGGGTAACGGCATAATACTGGGTGGAAGTCCGGTATACTTCGGCAGAATAGCCGGCGGCGCGGAAACGCTTTGCCGCCTCAACGGCCAACTCGCGTTTGGTGGAAGAAGCCGCCACCACATGCAGGTCGGTGCTTTGCTGCGCAGATTCTTCAACCGGCGGCGCAACATAACAGCCCTGGAGTATCGCCAGGGACAGCAACAGAATGCTGACGATGCCGGCGAACCGGGAAAATAAAGCGGATTGGGAACACAAAACAGCCTCCCCTGTTCTCAGGTTTTAAAATCCGGTATCTAAAATGAGCCGTTAATTTATACAACTTGAAGCTTTGGCGCAACTTAACATAATCCCCCGGCAAGGTAAAATGATTAATATCATTATTCCCGATATCTAAATTTGTTTTATAACGATCTTTTTGTAAGTTAGCAGTCGATTTACTTGTTTCCGATGGAATAGTCTATTCACCGCTAACCGGATAGAGATTATGGTGATACGGTACCGCGATTTCTTCCTGCCTTCAAACCTGCTGAGCCTGTCCCGCATTGTACTGACCATCCCCATTGTTTATTTGATCAAGACGGACCTTCCGGAATATCAGGCGCTTTTATTTATCATCACCTTTTTAGCCGTCGCCACGGATTTTCTCGACGGCTATCTCAGCCGCAAACTCAACCAGGTTACCGACCTGGGGATTATCCTGGACCCCATTGCCGATAAAATCGGGATGGCCGCCATTGTTCTGGCCCTGATCCTCTTTCGGGATTTTCCCATTCCCCTGGTTATTCTGCTGCTTTACCGCGATGTGATGATTCTTGTTCTGGGGTCGCTCGTGCTCAAAAAAACCAACAAACCGGTGATGGCCAGTTTTTTGGGCAAACTGAACACCAACATAGTGACGGTAGCGTGTATTCTCAGTATGTTTCACATCGAGAACGCTTTCTTTGTTTTTAGTCTTTGGGCCAGTTATGCAAGCATCCTGGCGTCCGGTTTTTCCTATTACCTGATCGGCGAACGGATGCTTTTCCCCCCGGGGAGCGCCCGGCAAATCTTCCGGTTGATCCTGCTGGCCCTGACCGCCCTGGTGGTATACCTGATCATCCACTTTCAACTTGCCTGGATTCCGGTATGAGCGCACCAGTTTCTCCCCTGATGATCGCTCACCGGGGCGAGCGTATTCTCTCGCCGGAGAACACCATCCGGGCCTGCCGCCTGGCCCTGGAGCAAGGCGCCACGGCCCTGGAAGTGGATGTGCGGGTCTGCCGCACCGGGGAAATTGTGGTCTTGCACGACGCTTTCCTGAAAAAACTCTTTGGAAAATGGAAAGCGACGGCGCTGGCCAGCCTGGAGGAATTGCGCTCCTTAAGCTTTAATCAGCTCAGCTACCGTTATAGCGGCCAGGTGTGCACCCTGGATGAGTTGCTGGAGGAATTCAAAGGAGTGGCGCCCATCAACCTGGACGCCAAGACTTTCAGCCCCTTCAACACCATGTTTGCCCGGGCGCTGGTGCAAACTGTACAGCGCTTCAATATGCAGGATCAAATCTGGATATCTTCTTTTAACCCGGTGCTGTTGCGGCAGATCAAGCAACTCAAATCCACCATCCGCACCGGCTACCTGTTTCAGGACCCTCAACATCTGCATAAATTTCTGGACATTTTTTTGTCCAGCGACGCCTGGCATCCCCACTATCGCATCGTCAGCGATCGCTTCATCGCCCGGGCCCGCCAGCTAAAAAAGGAGCTCTACGTCTGGACCGTCAATGATGAATCCGTGTTGCAGCGCATGATCGGCTACGGCTTCAACGGGATTATTACCGATATCTTTTTCCGGCGCGCCGCCCGGGAAGAGGTTCCTCCTCTAAACAAAAAACGGCGGCCTCTACCAACCCGAAAACTTTAACAGGATATCCATGTCAAAACTCTCTCTGCCCAAACGCTTTAGCTTCTACCTGGTTACCCAGAGCCTGGGCGCATTTAACGATAATCTCTTTAAAATGCTGCTGCAACTCTATGTATTGCAGGCCCTTTCCGAGCAGAGCGCCCGGGGGGTTATTTCCGACGCAGCCTTTGTATTTACCATCCCCTTTGTGCTCTTCGGCCCCTGGGCGGGGTATCTGGCCGACCGCTATTCCAAATCCGGGATGATGCGGGCGGTTAAGTTTGCCGAAATCGGGGTGATGGGGCTGGGGCTGCTCTCTTTTTACCTGGGCAATGTGCCGCTCATGTTGGCCATCCTGTTTCTGATGGCCGGTCAAAGCACTTTTTTCAGCCCGGCCAAGTACGGATATATTCCCGAGGTTTGCCAACCGGGGGCGGTTACCCGGGCCAACAGTTGGGTGGAGATGACTACCTTTGTGGCGATTATCATCGGCACGGCTGTGGCCGGGCCCTTGCTGGACGCGCATGGCAACGACGTGGTTGCCGCAGCCGGATACTGCCTGGGGATTGCCGCGTTAGGCTCGCTCTTTTCCCTGGGGATTCCCTCCGTTCCGGCAACCGGAACCCGGGAGAAGTTCCCTCTTAACCCGCTCACGGGCATCTGGGCCGATCTGAAGTTTCTCACCCACCAGCGGGGACTCTTTCTGGCAGCCCTGGCAAACAGCTACTTTTGGTTGATCGGCCTGATCTTCCAGACCAACATCCTGATTTACGGGAAGCTAATGCTGCAAGATCATCCCAACATCGACACCCTGCTCTCGGTGCTTCCCGGCTTTATCGGGATTGGCATTGCGGTGGGTTCCCTGATGGCGGCGCGGCTTTCCGGCGGCAAAGTGGAGATCGGGCTGGTGCTTTTGGGCGGCGCCGGCTTGGCCTTCTGCGGGATGGCGCTTTACTGGACCCACCAATCCTATTGGCTGTCTTCATTCACGCTGTTTTTAGCCGGCGGTTTCGGAGGGATTTTCATCGTGCCGCTTTACGCCTATCTCCAATACTACGCCCAGCCGGATGAAAAAGGGCGGGTGATGGCCGCGGCCGGAATCTGGAACGGCATTTTCCTGGTCCTGGGAGCGCTGATCTACCGGCTGCTGTCAGTCGAGTTCGGCCTGCACCCGCGCCTGATCTATCTCTTCATGGGGCTGATCACCCTGGCCTTGCTGGGATTGCTGGCCCGTCTGCAGCCGGAATACCGGCAACGGCTGCTCTGGTGGCTGGCCGGGCAATTCCGCTACCGCTATTCGGTAGCAGGACGGGAGCATCTTCCCGCCCACGGCCGGGCCTTTTTGCTCCTTCCGGGCGGGGACCCCGGGCTACTCATCCGGATTTGCTCGGCCATCCAACAGCCGGTTCAATTCCTGCGGGTCGCCTCCCCGTCTTCCGGAACCGTTCCCCGGGAAGCCGGGAGGAAGTTTGTCCGGATTCCGGTTATCTCCGCAGCGCCCGGGACGCTTGCCTCCCCGGATCAGCGGCGCTTTCTCCCCGGCGAGGAACGCTTCACCGCCCTGCTGATCCCCGGCCGGCAAGACGCCGACGCATACACCGCCATCTGCGCTTACCTGAACCGGAACCCGGGGATACCGGTTGTTCCGGTGGATAGCCATAGCAGCCGGCGACGAGTACAGGTAACCTTTCGCCCGCCTCTTTCCCGCCCTATTACCCCGGAGCAGCTGAACCCGCCGCCGCAGGGTAAACACCGGAACTGAAGGCATCCCCCGGGTGAAGATCTGGGGAATACGCCCTTGCCGCAACAGAGCGCAAAATGATGCAATTTAGTAATGTCACAGCTTCCGGCGTCGAATATAGGCAGCGATAACGACAGGAAGTGTCGACGTTTAACACAGGATGTTGGGATGGGAAAAAGGATTTTTAGTTGGCCGGCGGATGGCCCGAATTATCATTTATATTTCTTACCGTTTATTTCTCCGGCAGCCTCTCCCCGGCCACAGCGACGCCGCTCCCCGGGGCCGTCAGCCGACCTGCCGATAAAAACAGTTTCTCCCGAAACACTCTTCCCCCGCAAAGGACATCTTAACGCTTCACCAAAGGAGTTGTTATGAAACAACTAAGTTTAGGGACCAAGCTGCTCCTGGGCCTGGGCGTTGCGATCACCACGATTATGGGCGCCGGCACCATTTATACCATTAACAATGAACGGGGAATGTTTATTGACTTTGCCAAATACACGGCAGAGCGGGTAGTCAGCTTTGTGGGCATCACCCTGAACGACGTTATGGCCGGGGGACGCAATGATGAACTTCCCACCCTGCTGGAAAAAATCCGCCGGGATGAGTCGGTGACCGACTTACGGATCATCCGCAGCCAGGCGTTTGATGATATGAACGGCTATGCCCCCCGCGACGAGCTGGACCGGCAGGTGCTTAGCAGCGGGGAAACCCTTTCGGTGTACCAGGAAGAGGGCCAGACTTTCCGCACAATTTTCCCTTTTGTTGCCAGGGGCGAGTGTCTCGATTGCCACGACGTCCCCCCGGGGACCGTTCTGGGGGCAGCCAGCGTCACCGTGCAGCAGCCCCGGCTTGCCCGGCAGATTGAAATGAACACCCGCTTTTTCGTCATTTTTTGTACCGTGATTATTCTGGCGATGCTGATCAGCATTTACCTGGTAAACCGGCAGATTATACAGAAACCGCTTCAATCGTTAATCCAGGCCGCCCGCCGTTTTTGCGACGGCGACAGGAATGTGCGGGTCGAGATAAAACAGGAAGACGAGATCGGAATCCTGGCCAGGACTTTTAACCGGATGATTCATAAAGTCACCGAGTCTATCCGGCAAATTGAGCAGCAGAGCCGGGAAGCGGCCTTCGCGGCGCAAAAGGCGGAAGAAGCGCGAAACGCCGCCGAAGAACAGCGGGAGTATTTTTCCCGCCATGTGACCATCATTTTAAAAGCAATGGAACAATTTTCCCGGGGAGACCTGACCATAACTTTGCCGGAGAAAGGGGATGATATGGTCAGCCAACTTTTCCGGGGATTTAACCGGGCCGTTAAAAACATGCAGCAGACCCTGGAGTCGGTTCGGGCCTCGGTTGTCGCCACGGCCACGGCCGCCGCCCAAATTTCCTCGGCAACCGAGCAGCTCCGGGCCGGCGTGCATGAGCAATCTCAGCAGGCCATCGAGGTTGCCGCCGCGATGGAAGAGATGGCCCGCACCATTGCCGACAATGCCGACAACGCCGCCCGAACCGCCCAGGTAGCCGAACAAAGCGGCGCCATTGCCCGGAAAGGGGGAGAGGTGGTTCAGCAAACGATTGATAAAATGACCATGATTGCCGACGTGGTGCGCAACTCATCTGTCACGGTGGAAAAGTTAGGCGATTCCGGCGCCCGTATTGGCGAGATCATCTCGGTGATCGACGAAATTGCCGATCAGTCGAACTTGCTGGCCCTCAACGCCGCCATCGAAGCCGCCCGGGCCGGCGAGCAGGGGAAAGGATTTGCCGTGGTGGCCGATGAAGTACGGAAGCTGGCCGAACGCACCACCCGGGCCACCGATGAGATCGCCGCGATGATTGAATCCATCCAGAAAGAAACCAATGACGCCGTGGAAGTTATTCAACGCGGAGACCTGGAAGTCAGCGAGGGCATGGTTCTGGCTGTTCAGGCCGGGCAGGCTTTGCAAGATATCGTCAAAAGCGCCCAAAACCTGGTCGAGATGATTGCCCAGACTGCTGCGGCAAACCAGGAACAAAGCACTACCGGAGAACAGATTTCCCAAAATGTAGAAGCCATTTCCGCCGTTTCCGGGGAATCCGCCCAGGGGGTGGCCCAAATCGCCGCCGCCGCCGATGAACTGAAGTGTATGGCCGACAGGCTGCGGGAACAGATGGAAAACTTCCGGACAGAGACGCCGGAATACGAGGATCGCGAAGCGAAAAAACATCTTTGCAATTAGAGAGAACCTAAACAAGGAGATACTCCAAGATGCGTTCGATTTCCAAGAAATTGCATACTCCCCTGCTAATCGTCCTTGGCCTTATGATGGTTACCGTCTTTTTTTCTCAGAACCAACTTGAGCAGATGTATCAAAAAAGCAAACAAGCCTGCAACTTAGCTGTAGAACGGAAAAAATTGCAAAAGTTATATGCCGAATGGGCAGAAGTGAATGAGGCGGTTTTAGCCCATTTACTGCAGCGCTCCCCGGCAACCGAAGCAACCCTGAACACCAGGCTGCACGATCTGGAAGTACAAATCAGCAAGACAAAACGAGCCCGGGTTCGTGAACATGACCGGGAAATGCTCCGCCTGCTGACTGATATGGAAAATCTGTTCGGTGAATATCGGGGTCGAATTCAAGCAACCCTGGAGTTGGCCCGGCAGGCCCAATGGAAAAAGGCTGTCGGCAATCAAATGCAAATAACCGAATTGTTCAACCGTAAACAAAACCAGTTGTTTGACCAATACAACCGCGTTATTGACGCCAGAATCGAGCAGGCCCAGGAGATTGCCCGGGCTGAACTGGCCTCTTCGGAAAAAGCGGGCTGGTGGGTATTAACGGTTGCCTTAGCCATATTTGGCGCAACAGGATTTCTCCTGGTTCAGCAGGTCAGCCGGCCGATAAAGAAACTCGAAGAAGCGGCGCGCCAATTGAGCGAAGGCAACACCGATATCCGGGTCGAATGTTATCAGAAGGATGAAATCGGCTCGCTGGCCCTTTCATTTAACGAGATGGCCGAAACCATCCAGAAACAGATGGATTACCTGGAAAATTTGCCGACCCCGGTAATGGTAATCGATAAGGAATTTACTGTTCAATATATCAACAAAGCAGGGGCGGCGATGGTAGGCAAAGCCCCCGGCTCCTGCCTCTCTCAAAAATGCTACTCGCTGTTTAAAACCGACCACTGTCAGTCTGCCGAATGCCGTTTAGCCCAGGCTATGCAGTATGATGAGGTTCGCACCGGGGAGACATTTTCCCATGCCGGCAAAAGTGCTTTGCCCATTCTCTATTCCGGCGCCCCGGTAAAAGACGACCGGGGCAAAATTGCCGGCGCCGTAGAGTTTGTGCTGGATATCTCTGAGAATAAAAATTTGATGCAGAAACTGCAGGAACGTGAGGCTTATTTGGAACACAATGTCAAGAATCTTCTGGAAGCAATGGATCATTTTGCAGAAGGGGATTTCGCTGTGCAATTGCCGGTAGAGAGCCAGGACACCATTGGCCGGCTCTTCGATGGCTTCAACCATACCGTGCGGAGAATGCGGGAAGTGCTGGAGACGTTAAGTGAAACGGTTCAATCAACGGCCAACACTTCTGCGGAGATCAGCGCTTCGACGGACCAGTTGGCAGCAGCAGCGTCCGAGCAATCCAGCCAGGCCCAGGAGGTCGCTTCCGCGGTAGAAGAGATGGTCCAGACGGTCGTTGAAAACGCCCGCAACACCACCCAGGCCGCCGAAGCAGCGGAAACCAACCGGGAGATTGCCCAGCAAGGCGCCGAGACAGTGCAACAAACCCTGGTAAAAATAGAGCGGATTTCCGACGTCATTAAAAGCTCTGCCGCCACAGTCCGCGAGTTGGGTAAATCCGGCCAGAGAATCGGAGACATTGTCACGGTGATTGAGGATATCGCTGATCAGATTAATCTGCTGGCGCTTAACGCGGCCATCGAAGCCGCCCGGGCCGGCGAGCAAGGGCGCGGGTTTGCCGTAGTGGCCGATGAAGTGCGGGTCCTGGCCGAAAAAACAGCCGGCTCCACCAAACAGATCGCCGGGATGATTAAAAATATTCAATTCGAAACGAGAAAAGCAGTGGAGAGCATGGTCGAGGGTGAAAGCGAAGTAGCCGAAGGAATGAAGCTGGCGGATAAAGCGGGTGAAGCGCTAAGCAAGATTGTGGTAAGCGCCGAAGAGGTGATGGATATGACTACCCGGATCGCCTCTTCTAATGAACAGCAGTCCACCACCAGCCAGGAAATTGCCCAAAATATCGAATCCATCTCCTCGGTGGCCGCGGAAGCTGCCGAACAGATCAACCAGATCGCACAAGCCACCGAAGGACTAAACCGCCTGGCCCGGGAACTCAGCGATGTGATGAATAAATTCAACCTCCACGCCCGGCAGGTGGAAATGATGGTCTGAGTGCGCCAAATCTGCTTTGACGCAGCCAGACGCTGAGCGAGGGGATTCTTATGCTTCAAAATCAGCGAGTAAAGCTTTGCGATGTGGATGCAGGACAGGGTTGTATTTTCTTTGTAAATCATGCAAATAACGAGTTGAAAATTCGATGCTGAGAAAGGCAGAGAATTGTTTGAAAAACGGTAACTACCCAGGTTGATTTAGGCTGTTACCATGAGATAGCGGCGTCATTGGTATTCAGACAATTTGTAGTGGGGCAGTTGAACTTGTTGGTCGTGTGTCATCCCGTGAGTTGGTCTTTGGAATGCATCAACGCCCCAACCACAACGTAGCTCCGCCACAACGTGGTGGAAAAAGGCTATGTAATATTTTTTTTCTCATTAACACCGTGCTCATGATCTTTGAAAAATTAACCGGGCTGTTTTAAAAAGCATGTAAGCCGGTAGCCGCATTCCGGTCTGCCGGAATTGTGAAATACCGCTATGCGCAGTCTAAAGCCTGTGTTTACATCCCGTTTTATCGGGGCGCCTACCAATTATGAAACACCGTTATGCGCAGTCTTGCCAAAGGCATCCCGTCGGGAAAAGCCTGTGTTTACATCCCGTTTTATCGGGGCGCCTACCAATTGCGAAACACCGCCGTAGCAACAAAGACACCCACGATTGTAAATATGCGCAGTCTAAAGTGTGCGGATACTCATTTGCTTTCGTCTTGGCAATGTAAGCGGAGCTTAGAGGGAAAAGTGCGTTCCAAGCGGGAGCTTAGAACGAGGAGGCCAAAAGAGGAACACCAAACTTCAGTTTGGCCATGACAATAGTTTCTATCTTGCTGGAAAAAATTATCGTCCACCTATCGCTGTCAAGCTGAAGCTTGACACTCCTGTTTCCCCTCCCGCTTCCCGTACATTGAAGCGCAGGCCGGTAGCCGCATTCCGGTCTGCCGGAATTGCGAAATCCGCTATGCGCAGTCTAAAGCCTGTGTTTACATCCCGTTTTATCGGGGCGCCTACCAATTATGAAACACCGTTATGCGCAGTCTTGCCAAAGGCATCC
>JAJRYW010000180.1 GCA_024275555.1 Calditrichota bacterium
GTTGCCAGCCCTCCCAGATGCACCAGGGCCACCAGGATGGTTACCACAAAAATGTCTACCATGGACCAGCGGCCGATGATCTCGGTAATCCGGTAAAGCCGGGTGCGATCTTTCCGACGCCAGTCGGTTTTGCGCTGCACGCTGATCAACAGAAAAATCAGAATAAGCAGTTTCAGCAGCGGTACGAAGACGCTGGCCACAAAGATAACCAGAGCGATGGGCCACATCCCGGTTGTAATAAAGTAAATCACACCGCTCATAATCGTGTCCGCCTGGGCCTTGCCCAGTGAGATAACAATGGTGATGGGAAGCACGTTGGCGGGGATATAGAAAATAAAGGCCGCCAGCACCAGAGCCCAGGTTCGCGCGGTGCTGTTGGGTTTACGATCATGCATACCGGCACCGCAGCGAGGGCATACCATGTCTGCAGACCTCTTTGCTTTTTTACAGAGAAGATGGCAGCTGTGGCAGCTGATCAATCCTGCATTTCGTGCTGTTTTTAAAACATGAGTCATCGATATTCATCCCATTTTTGCCAAATCAAATGGGGATCCAGCGAGATTGTCATGGCTGCCAGAATAAAAATAAGGGCCAGAAAGGAGTACAGCGAAATCCCGGGTATGATCGTCGCCATCTTGGTCAGCTTTACAACAGATACCAGAATGCCGATCATGAAAACTTCCATCATACTCCAGGGTTGTATGTGGTGCAGGAATCGGAATACGCCGGGCAGTCTTTTGGGTGTGCGGCCGAATTTGAGTGGCAGTAAAAGGTAAAGCAGGCAAATCATTTGCGCAAACGGCCCCAGCACGGTGGTGACCAGCACCAATACCGCTATCACCCGCATACCTTGGATATAAAGCTCGTATATTCCTGTAATAAGTGTTGTTTCACGGATCTGAGCACCTATTTTTAACCCCAGAAAGGGGAAAAAGTTGGCCAGGATGAATAATATCAACCCGGCAATGGCAAAAGAGAGCGTCCGGTCCAGACTGTCGGGTTTGTGCTTGTAAAGAACAGCACCGCAACGGATACAATTGGCCGTCCCTTTGGGCGGCAATGGTTTGACGCGGTGAATCAGGTCACAGTCGTGACAGGCAATGAATGAGTCCATGCTCAATGTTCGTAGTCCGTTGTGTTCGTTTACTGAAGAGACGCCCCGGATAAACCGGAAATAATAAATTATAAGCACCACCTGATCTTAAAATGGGGCCAAACATATTCCACTGTTAAAATCTCAAATAGAATCAAAAACCAACATTCCCCCCTGGCAGGAGGCTAATTGAGACGAAATTTTAGAATTCTAATATTTCACAATAAAACTGTCAAGCAGATAGAATTTTGCTGTAACTGAATATACAAAACCTGATGAAATGCTTGCTATTTTAAGCGGATTTGGGCTAAATAAACGGTAACGGTTCAAAGATTCAAATTTGAGCGGTTCCAGGTTCAGCGCTCGTGCCTCCGGCCTGTAAGCTTACGTGCGGGAAGCGCTGCGCGAACGATAGCGCCCTTGGATATTCTGCGGTAATTGTTGGCAATTCCATTTTCAGGAATTCATTTTATGAAACCTATCGTCGCCATCGTGGGTCGACCCAATGTGGGCAAATCGACCCTGTTTAACAGAATCACTCGCAGCAGAGATGCACTGGTAGATAATTTCCCCGGTGTTACCCGGGACAGGAATCACGGAAATGCGTGTTGGAATGATGTAGAATTTACACTAGTGGACACCGGCGGGTTTGCCGAAGGAGATGATTTTGCGGATGAAATCCGTTTCCAGGTATATCAGGCCATTGCCGATGCGGATGTAATTATTTTATTGCTGGATGGAAAAGCGGGGATTTCACCATTTGACCGGGAAATTGTCGACATCCTTCGCATCGTTGAAAAGCCGGTCTTTTATGCCGTCAATAAAATTGACGGTGCGGAGCAGGAGATTTTTTTAGCCGATTTTTATCAATTGGGAATCGAAACGCTCTATCCAATTTCCGCCGAGCATCGTTACGGAGTTTCCGACTTGCTGGATGATGTAGTCAACCTGCGGGCCGGCTTTGTGGCCAAACCCCCCGAGGACCCTATCTCCCCCGAGGACCCTATTTCTAAAGTCATCCGGCTGGCGGTGGTGGGCCGGCCCAATGTGGGCAAATCGTCGTTGATTAACCGCATATTGGGTGAAAGGCGTCTACTGGTCAGTGATATCCCAGGTACCACCCGGGATGCCATTGATTCTACCTGGGAAATGAATGGAAAATCTTACCTTCTGGTCGACACGGCCGGAATTCGACGCAAGGGAAAGGTGCACAGGAAACTTGAAAAGTTTTCCATCATCAAGGCTTTAAGAAGCCTGGATCGCTGTGATGTGGCCCTCATCGTGTTGGATGCGGCAGAAGGTGTCACCGATCAGGATATCAGCATAGCCGGCTATGCCTTTGAGCGAGGATGCGGCTGCATTTTTCTGTTGAACAAATGGGACCTGGTGGAAAAGGACAGCAAGACCGTTAAAGAATATTATGAGCGGTTAACAGATCAGGCCAAGTTTCTCAATTTTGCGCCGGCCATGACGATTTCGGCGTTGACCGGCCTGAGGGTTCGGAAAATATTCAAACAGGTGGACGAAGTTTATGAACAGTATGCCCGCCGCATCTCCACCGGTCGGTTGAACAGATTCCTGGAGCGGGCAATCAAAAAAAATGAACCGTCACTTCACCACGGCAAACGCATCAAGTATTACTATGCCGCTCAGATATCCACCAAACCACCCACGATCGTTTGCTTTGTCAACTACCCCCAGGCTGTACATTTTTCTTATAAAAGGTATCTGATCAACCAACTGCGGCAAGAAACCGGTCTGGTCAAAACGCCGATCCGGATTATTTTCAGGCAGAGGGAAGGAAGAAGGTAGGAATGCGGGAGTCGGAATATCGGGGGGCCACGTTGGCGCTAAAATATACCGGCGGTAGTTCTTCTAAAGGCCAACAGTGCAGCACGACTTGTTTGCCGCAGGTAAACGAGCATTTAAATTCCGAAGGAATTTAAATATGGACATCTTCGATTACCATGCCCAGAAAGCAGCAGATACCTCCCGGCCCCTGGCGGAACGGCTGCGGCCGCAAAAACTGGAGGAGTTTGTCGGGCAACTGCATGCAGTGGGGGAGGGAACGCTGATTCATAGCGCCATTAAGCATGATCGGATTTTTTCCATGATCCTCTGGGGTCCGCCTGGCTGCGGTAAGACCACGCTGGCAAGGATCATCGCCGGGGAAACCCGGTCTTATTTCATTCATTTCTCAGCTGTGCTGGCCGGTGTAAAAGAGATTCGCGCGGTGATTGAAAAAGCCCGTGATCAGCAAAAGCTTTACCGCCGGCAAACGATTCTGTTTGTTGATGAAATTCATCGTTTCAACAAAGCCCAGCAGGATGCATTTTTGCATCATGTGGAAAGCGGGTTGATTACCTTAATAGGTGCCACTACCGAAAACCCCTCTTTTGAGGTGATATCCCCTTTGCTGTCGCGCTGCCGGGTTATTACGCTGAAAATGCTCACTGCCGAGGATATCGGCACTATCATCAACAATGCTCTGAAAGACACGGACAGGGGACTTGGCATATTAAACCTCTTGCTGAAAGCCGATGCCTTTAATTACCTGGTCGGTATTGCCGACGGAGATGCACGGGTGGCTTTAAACAATCTCGAAGTGGCCGGATCGCTGACAGAGACGAAAAACGATGCACCCGACCGGGCGAAGCCTGTGCACATCACCCTTAAAGATCTTGAGCATGCGATTCAGAAAAAGGCACTGGTGTATGACAAAGCCGGTGAAGAACATTACAATATTATCTCCGCCTTTCACAAAAGCTTGCGGGGCAGTGATCCGGATGCCGCACTTTACTGGCTTGAGCGAATGCTGGCCGCCGGTGAAGATCCTTTTTACATAGCGCGCCGCATGGTGCGTTTTGCTTCCGAAGATATCGGCAATGCGGATCCTCGAGCCCTAAACGTTACCATGAATGCCATGGAAGCCTTTAAATTCCTGGGGCACCCGGAAGGGGAACTGGCACTGGCCCAGGCAGTCGTGTATCTGGCTACGGCCCCTAAGAGCAACAGCATTTATGCCGCCTACGGCAAGATAAAGCAGGTGGTCAGGAAATCCGGCTCACTGCCGGTGCCTCTTCACATCCGCAACGCACCCACACGCCTGATGAAGGATATCGGCTACGGGAAAGATTACAAATATGCCCACAACTACAAAGATGGCTTTGTTGCTCAGGAATACTTACCGGAGAAACTCAAGGGGCGGCTTTTTTATGAACCTACCAAGCGCGGCTATGAAAAAGTCATCAAACAGCGGCTTGACGGGTGGCGACGTCTGCAGGGTAAACCTATGCCAAGGGAAGAAAAAAGTGAAAGTGCCGATAACGAATGAAATATAAATATGATATAATAGAAGTTTAGGGTTTACGAAGAAATAAATTCACAATTTTGGAAGTTGAGGCGCCCGGCCCGCAAGGCACGGAAGCACAGGAACATCAAGCATATTTCGAGCTTCCGCAACGCAGCGGGACGGGATGGATCGGCGTCCAAAATGTGAA
>JAJRYW010000181.1 GCA_024275555.1 Calditrichota bacterium
TGGATGGGCACTTTGTCCTGGTGAATGGTACTCCGAAAAACGTCGCCGCTGTCCATGCCAATGGCAATTCCTCCCGGGCTTAACAGGATCGAACGCTGATCTTGAGTATGATGCACCAACAGCGGATTATGACCGGCGCGGGCAAAAGTGAGTTCGCGCTTTTTCAAATCAAAATCTCCATAAAGCAGGCTGATGAAGACGTTGCGGGGGGAGTTTTCATAAAAAATCTGATTGGTTTCGGTGAGGATCGTCGCCGGGTCTTTCACTTGCCGGGAGAGAGTTTTGATGATCCCCTTGGTCATAGTCATGTAAAAAGCGGCCGAAACCCCTTTGCCGGAGACATCCCCCACCAGCACCCGCAGGTGATCTTCCTCGGGGATAAAATCATAATAATCTCCCCCAACTTCCATGGCCGGCTGGCAATAGCAGGCAATTTCCAGGCCCGGGTAGTCCGGCGCTTTTTCCGGTAAAAATTTAAACTGGATACTCCGGGCAATTTCCAGTTCTTTTTTGATCCGTTCCCGCTCGGCAATCCGGCTGACATATTCCGGCACATAGTCGGCAAAATCGGCGGCGCGGGCGCGGCTGCGATAGGCAACCAACCCGGCCATAAAAATGGCCAGGCACAGGGCCAGGTAGGCGCCCATCTGCAAATAGAGGCTTTCCAGGCTGCCCACCCCGCTGAATAATTCCCTGGCTAAAAAGAGCATCGACACGGCCAGGAAAACCGAAAGTGAATTGGCGCGACGAAGCGTCCAGGCAATGCCCGCGGCAACCGGCAAGGTCAGGACAAAGGAGAGGTAACTGGGACGCAGGAAAAAAAGATGCAAGCCGGAGAACTCGATCACCAGGGTAAGAATGATCAGGGTCAGCCATTTTTTAGGCAGGCGCGAGGCAATCCAGGCCAGCGGGAAGTACAGGATCAGCAGCGAGGTCCACAGGGCATAGATCATATTGCCGGGGATGAGCGCCAGGCCGCCGTACCAACTGTCCATCCACCAGAGATTGTCGGAATCGATTTCTATATAGCCCAGGGAGTTGTGTTGGATCAGGGCAAACAAGAGGCAGTAAACCAGCACTACCGGACCGATCATCGCCAGGGAACGGAGCAGTTCCACCCCCACCTCATGCACCCGGAACCGGCGGCGGCGGAGCAGGTCGATCTCGCGCATTTTCTCCGGAAAACTCTCCCGCAGCAGCGATTCCACCACGGCATAGGCCAGGAAAAGGCCCACGCCGCCAAAGAGCCCGGTAAAAAATCCGCCCAGGAGCACTCCCAGCCAATCCGACCAGGCGGCAACCATAACATTCACACCGATGATCACTCCACCAGCGACGCCCACCCAACGGGCTGTGCGGAATTCCAGCTCATCGTGACGGAGCCTCCGCAGGAAAATGACCAGCAGCAAGAGCAACTCGGCAAGCCAAAACACCACCGTGGCAATCTCGAAACCGGTGTTCCAGCGGTCTTCCGCCTTGGGGAACTGAAACTTCTTCGGGTTGATTTCCAACTGCTGTTCAAAACTGTTTAACTGCCCGGCTTTAATCGAGACCGAATAGCGGGTCAGCAAACTATCGGACCACCCGGAGGGCGAGCTATAGTCAAAGGTGTAGGTTTGTACGCCGGCGTCATTGCTGATCTCGTTTCCGGTCTCGGTCAACAGCGTGGAATCCAGCCCGCGCCGGAAGAGGAACTGCTGCGACATCCGCCGGGCCTCCGCCTGGGAAATATGCAGGGTATCATCCTCCTGATCCATCCGGGTAAAGCCGCGTATCTGCCCCTGGCCGTTTACCAGGACTTCAACTTTGCGTACTTTTTTGCTGGCGATCACCTGCCCCACATTCAGCCAGGTAAAACGAACCCGCAGCAACTCCGGGCCGATGACTTTTATGCTATCCGGCAAATAAAGCTGAACAAAATGGTAGACTTTTTTGTTCAGCTTTTCTTTTTGTTGCGAGTTGAGCGAGTCGGTTTGCATGTGCTGGTCGCGGAGGAATTGTTCAGCGGTGCGGCGCAGTTGCTGCTCCTCTACCGCTACCCGCAGCGGCTGGTGGAAGGTCAGGGTTGGGAATATCCCCAATGCGATCACCAGGGCCGCCAGGCCGAGTACGGCCAAAAGCGGCGGCGATAATTTTGCGTAGCGAGGCATGGCTGAAATTACCACTTTTCAATTAGATATAAAAGAGCTTGAGAAAGATATCGCAGAAAAAATCAAAAAGTTTTGCTCCACTCCCATACTTCAGCGGCAGGAGACCGTAAATCCCCCCTGTGCGCCCTTACTTGATTCCCAGAGCCCCCTGGTAGCAGCGCAATGCTTTGCGGAAGCCGCTCTTTTTCAGGCGGGCAATGGTTTGCTCCGGCAGGCTCCGCCCCTTCTGTTGGTGGGGATTGCCGGTGTAATGGTAGATCCGCCCGCCCGCCGGCAAAACCCGGCAGCATTCCCGGTAAAACGATTCGGTGTAAAGCTCCGGGGCCAGGGAAAAACGGGGCGGGTCGTGCAGAATTCCTCCCAGGGACTTGTCCGGCAACGTGCGGATAAACTCCGCCGCGTCCGCCTGATGACAAACAATCCCGGGGTTTTGCCATAATTCCCTGCTCCAGGGGTTTTCCCGGCAAAACCCGATCATGTTCCGGTCTACTTCGCAGACCAGCACGCGTTTTACGCCCGGTTGCGCCGCTAACGCCCGGGCAGTGTAAGCCAATCCGCAGCAGGTATCCAGCACATGGCCATGCACCCGGCCCAGGGCGCTCAGCTTGCGGCGGGTGTCCAGGGCCGGATAGCCGTCTTTGGTAACGTGCATCTTAATTCCGTTGATTTCCACCGTGGGCGGCGCGCCTTCGGCAACAAAGATCATCTTATAAAATTTGTTCCGGGGTTCATCAAAACGCTGCCATTTCTGCCAGGCGTTCTCCCGGCAGATCAGGATAGTGCGCGCATCGGCGACGGCGAGCAGTTCCGGCCCGGGCAGGGGGAGTTTTATCGAGTTGCTTAAGACAATCATCCCCCGCTCTATTTCCACTTCCTGCCGGGTGCGACCGAGATCGAGCGATAGCTCCAGGCGAGCCGGGGCAGACGGGAGCACGCTCAATTGCCGAAGTTGCGGCGGAGCGAGAAAATAGTATTCGGGCATGATGTTGATAAGTTGGCTGACCATAACATTGGTTTTGAGCGAACCGGCCGAATCGTTTTTAATGCAACGGTCCCACGGCTGCTTCAACCGCTTCCAGCAGTTGGCAGTTCTTCACCAGTTGATGACCCTGTTCGATATCCAGGTAGATGGGCCGGTCGGCGCTTACATAATCCACATGTTCGCGGAGTTTCCGGAAGGCCGCAACGGTTCCCCGGCCCAGCAACTGCTCCGCCTCTTTTTTATCGCCATGGTACTTTTGCAGCCTCATATCCAGCCCTTGTGCAGCATAAATCAGTTCAATTGCTATAATTTTCTGTACATTTTCCAGGATGTGGAGCGCTTTGCGCCCGGCCACCGGGGCCATACTGACATGGTCTTCCTGGTTTTCGCAGGAGGGGATCGAATCGATACTGGCCGGGTGGGCAAAGGACTTATTCTCGGAGACCAGCGAGGCGGCGGTGTACTGGGCGATCATCAGCCCGCTCTCCAGGCCGGGCCGGTCGATCAGGAAGGAGGGCAATCCGCCGTTGAGATTGTGGTCGGAGAGCCGGAAGATGCGCCGCTCGGCGATATTGCCGACTTCACAGAGCACAATGCTCAGGAAATCCGCTCCAAAGGCAATCGGCTGGGCGTGGAAATTCCCCCCGGAAACCGCTTTATTGGTTTCATCCAACTCCGGAAAGATAACCGGGTTATCGGTGGTGGCGTTCATTTCCACTTCGACCACCCGCTCCAGGTGGCTGAGGGTATCCCGCACGCCGGCCAGCACCTGGGGATGGCAGCGCAGGCTGTAGGCGTCCTGCACTTTGGAGTTTTGCCTATCCAGCAATTTGCTCCCCGCGGTAAGGCGACGAATATTCTCTGCGGTTTGCAACTGGCCGGGATGGGGCCGCAGTTGATGCAGTTCTTCCCGGAAGGCCGCCGAGATGCCGTGCAGCGCTTCCAGGGACATCGCCATAGCAATATCGGCCATTTTGACTAATTTCCGGGCGTCGTACAGCGCCAGGGCAAGCAGCGCCGTGGAAACCTGGGTGCCGTTGTTCAAGGCCAGCCCTTCTTTGGCTTGCAGCACCACCCGCCCGATTCCGGCTTTCTGCATCGCCTCTTTCCCGCTCATCAAAATCATGCGTTCCGGATTCTCCGGATCGACCAGGTAAGCTTTGCCGCTCTGCTCTTCGGGATCGCCGACTTTGGGGCGGCTGAGCACCAGGGCCAGGTGCGACAGCGGCGCCAGATCGCCGCTGGCCCCCAGCGAACCTTGCCGGGGAATCCAGGGAACCACCCCTTTTTCCAGCATTTGCAGCAGGGTTTTTACCACCTCGATGCGAATTCCGGAATAGCCGTTTACCAGGGTGTTGGCGCGCAGCAGCATCGCCGCCCTGACAATCTCCGGATCAAGGGGATCCCCGGCCCCCGCCGAGTGACTGACAATCAAATTGCGCTGCAACTCCTCCAGCTTTGCCGGGGGGATAGAGACCGTGGCCTTGGAGCCGAAACCGGTGTTCACGCCGTAGACCACCGGCTCCCCGCTCTTCTCGACCTGCTCCACCCAATTGCGGCTTTGCTGCATCCGCTCGATCGAGCGCCCGGAGATATCAATTTTTACAGGGTGATGTCGAGCAACCTGAACCAGTTGCTCTAAAGAGAGGTGTTTTCCGTCTAAAACAATCGTCTTCATTTCCATAGGCGCTGCTAAGACCTCCATCGCTTTACTGCTTAAAGGATCGGAATTTAGTGTTGTCGAATAAGCAAAGGAAACCAATAAAAAAAAGCCTGCCGGAAACCAGCAGGCTTTTTGAGCGTCGGGGCGAGAAGATTCGAACTTCCGACCTCACGGTCCCGAACCGTGCGCGCTACCAGGCTGCGCTACGCCCCGATTAAAAAGCGGTGGTGAATATATATACTTTTGAATCCATTTCCAAAAAAAAAATGTAATGTTCTGCTGCCTGACTTTGCCGGTCTATAGCTATCTGTTATCATTCGATTTACACATCCGGGGCTACAGCAGATACTTCATCAGCACAAACCCGCCTACCAGCAGTACGGTAAAAGCAATAGCCAGCCAGTTAAAATACTTGTCGATAAAGCCTTTAATTTCCTCGCCGTATTTCCAGATCAAAGCGGCCACCAGGAAAAAGCGGGCCGACCGGCTTACGATAGACGCAAAAATAAACATAAAAAAATTGATACTGAAGGCCCCGCCGGAGACGGTAAACACTTTATAAGGCAGCGGGGTAAATCCGGCCGTAAAGACCACCCAGAAATTCCATTCATCATAAAGCGATTGCACCAGGTAGAAACGCTCCCGGGTAAAACCGGGCACATTGTTGAAGAAGAATTGCGCCAGGGCGGAAAACTCCGCCGGCCCGCTCCACCAGGCGTAATAACCAATCGCATATCCGAGCATCGCTCCGGTAACCGAGGCAATCGCACAGTATAATGCAAACCGGAAGGCTTTTTGGCGCGCCCCCAGAACCAGGGCAATCAGCAAAGGGTCCGGCGGTATGGGAAAAAAGGACGCCTCCGCAAAGGACAACACAAACAAAGCCGCCGGGCCATAAGGGGTTTCCGCCCAGTGTAATACCCAATCATACAGTTGTCGAACCCACTTCATCGAAGAATCTGCTCCTTGTTTATATTAAAAATCCCAACCTTCCCGGCCAATCAGCGGCACAAAGCTGCGGGAATAGCTTTTCAGTATATGCACTTTATTTTCTTTTTTTGTGATGACCAGCAGCTTTTGGTCGTTCTTTTCTCCAACCGGCGCAATCATTTGCCCTCCTTCATGCAATTGATTGAAGAGCGGCTCGGGAATCTGCGGCGATGCGGCGGTAACCAGGATGCGGTCATAAGGGGCGTATTGCGTCCAACCCAGGGAGCCGTCGCCGATGCGCACCGCGATGGTGTAATAACCAAGGCGATCAAAAAGTTCCTGGGCGCGCCGGGCCAGGGCCGCGATCCGCTCGATGCTATAGACTTTTACGCCCATCTCCGCCAGCACCGCGGCCTGGTAACCCGATCCGGTGCCGATTTCCAGCACTCGCTCCGTTCCGGTCAGTTCCAGGGTTTGGGTCATATACGCCACGGTGGTCGGATGAGAAATGGTTTGCCCGTTGCCGATTGGCAGCGATTTGCACTGGTAAGCCTGGTGTGCCATGGCCGGGTCGACAAATAAATGCCGGGGAACCTTGCCCATAGCGGCCAGCACTTTTTTATCTTCGATGCCCGCCTTGATCAGGCATTCCTGCACCATTTCCTGCCGCCGTCTCTCAAACATGCCCGAACATCCTCTTCCAGCCTAATCTCAGGATCAAAGAAACAAAATTCCAGGTGTCCGGCAGATTCCGAATCGCACTGGGGGCCTGGTTGTAGATCGTGGGGATCACAACCTCCTCAAACCGCGCTCCCGCCCAGCCGGCGCGGAGCAGGATTTCGCTTTCCAGGTGGAAACGCTCTTCCTGCAAGGGCAACTGCTCCAGCAATTTCATCCGGTAGAGCCGGAACCCGCACTGGCTGTCTGCCACCCTCCGGCCGATCATTACCGAGATGATTAACGATGTCAAACTATTCGACAAAATCCGGTGGAAGGGCATCTGCCCGATTTTTCTGGGCCGGCAGCCATAGAGCACATCTGCCCCGGTGGTTTGATATTTCTCCACAAAGCGAGGTAAATCCCCGGGGCGGTGCTGCAAGTCCGAGTCCAGGGTAATGATGATCTCCGGTTGAGCCGGGGCCTGCCTGCGGAGGTATTGAAAGCCCTTCTTCAGTGCACTGCCTTTGCCCTGGTTATGCTCGTTCCGCAGCAGCCGCACCCGGAGCGATTCCGGAGAGGCAACCGCCAAATGCGGCAGGGAGCCGTCGTCGACAACGATGATCTCGAACCGCCACGCCCGGAGATCCTGCAGCGCCTCAGCAACGCCGGGCAGCAAAACATCCAGGTAGCCCTGGCTGTTGTAGGCGGGAATAAGCACCACGCCGAATCGTTTACTTGTATGGTGTGTGGACATCTGCGCCGGGATTGTTGCCCCTGATCCTCTCTCAACATATCAAAATACGAAAAGGGGAATCGAGAGCGATTCCCCTTTTCCCGTCGGAGCGACTGGATTTGAACCAGCGACCCCTACCACCCCAAGGTAGTGCGCTATCCAGGCTGCGCCACGCTCCGATAAAAGCGGCATGAATATAAAATAATGCACTTTGGAAATCAAGTGTTTTGAATCTTGGCAGAGAATCATTAATTTCGGGTATTAACGCATCATCATATTTACAATGAGCGATCGCCGGTATGAGTAAAACGATCCCTGATCTGGAGCACGCAAAGGCTGTCAAACGCAAAATGGCCCCCAGGTGGATGTCCATTCCCGGCGTGGAAGCGGTGGGGATCGGGATGGTTCCTAAAGGGGGGATTGCCCTGATCATTTCCACTTCCGAACCGGTGGAAAACATGCGCAGCCATTTCCCGGAAGAGGTGGAAGGAATTCCGGTGCACCTGAATTTTACGGGGAAATTTTCCATTTCACCTTAATCATGCCAAATCACGAGTTAATAATTTGACGCGGAGAAACGCTGAATGAAGCAGAAAAACGCTGAAAATTATTTTGCAGCAAAAACAGTCGATCCGATCCAATCCGCAAATACTCCTTTCTGCGGGAATCTGCCGAGATCAGCGTTATTTTGCGTCGAATAAAGTTCAACCTATAATTGGCATTAATAATTCGACCCAACACAACCAACCCCCGGAGGAGAATAACATGAAGAGAACGAACTACCTTCAGCTTTTCATCACCTTAGTTATTTTTGCCCTGCTGAGCAGTTGCAACGGCGATGTCTCGGTCAATAAAACCATCCGTATCCCGGACGGCACAGAACAGAGCGACGGACTGACCACCGTAAACGGCAGCATTCACGTCGGCAATAACTGCCGGATTGAGGGCGGATGCAGCTCGGTCAACGGCAGCGTAACCATCGGCAACGACAGCCGGGTTGGCTCGCTTAATTCGGTCAATGGAGCGGTGGTTGTCGGCGAGAATACCGAGGTGAACGGTGAAATCAGTTCCGTGAACGGGGCGGTTAAAGTCGGTCATTCCTCGCGGATAACGGAAAACCTGATCACCGTGAACGGGGCCATCCGGCTGAGCGGGGCCGAGGTAGACGGCAACCTGGAAACCGCCAACGGGGCAATCATACTGACTGATCAAGCTTATGTAAAGGGCGATATTATCATCACCGATACGCACGGCCTTTCCAGCAGCGGCCGTAAATTGACCATCCGTCTGGAAAACGGCTCCCGGGTGGATGGCGGCATCGTCGTAGAAGATGAGGACGCCCGGGTAACCGTGTTTTTAGCCGACAGCAGCAAAATTGCCGGGGAGGTGCAGAACGCAACCCTGGTAACGGATGAGCAAAAATAGCCCAATCCGACACAGAGTGTTCTTCTCGTTCCAGGCTCCCGCCTGGAACGCTCTTTTCAATGAAAGCTCCGCTTTCCCACCGCCGCATTACAGTGGTTAAAAGCAGTACGATTATGTCCCGGCGGGAAGGTATTGACCGCGAATGAGCGAAAAAGCAGCGTTCCGGTACTATACCGCATCACCAAACCGGAATTGGATAACGAGGAGAGCGCCAGCCCGCCCCCGGAATCCACCTTTCCGCCGTCCGCTCCGCCAGGATACTCCCCGACAAAAATCTTCCTGTAACTTTCGGATCGCCAGCTCATCAAATTACTTCAATCAACGGGGAGTTGAGACGAATAATATAAACCAAAACGATGAGGTGCTTATGGTTCCCCAATTTTTCTTAGACAAACGTCCTCACCAGGGTTTACGTTATGATGAGTATTTGCATCGCATGGAAGCGCTGGCAAGCATCGACGACCCCGGCAGTTTGCCGGAAACCGAGCGGAAATACTGGGAGTACACCCGCTTAAATTACCAGCGCACCCGCCGCATTCATAAGACCTACCAAATCTCCGATGAGTTGAAAAGCTTGCTGAAGAACATCTCCGGGCCGCAACTCTGGATGGTCTTAACCGAACCCTGGTGCGGAGATTCGGCGCAGAACCTGCCCTATATTGCCGAAATGGCCCGGGTGAATCCGAATATCAATCTGCGTATTCTCTCCCGGGATCACAACCCGGATATTATGGATCAGTACCTGACCGGCGGGAAGCGCAGTATTCCCATACTGGTCGCTTTTGACGCCCGGGGCCGGGAGCTGTTCACCTGGGGCCCCCGTCCGGCGCCGGCGGCCGAGGTGTTCCGTAAAGCGGCCCGGCAAGGCCTGGAAAAACCGGAACTGAATCAGAAACTGCATCTCTGGTATGGCCGGGATCGCGGCAAAACCCTGGAACGCGAATTTACGGAACTGCTGAAACGAGAATTAGCGCTGGCCGGGTAGCGGGTCCGGCGCCGGTAAATCTTGCCGCGGGATGCCGGGCGCGAGGCCGGCATCCCTGCTGCCAACCCCCGCCTCCTCGCTAAGGCGACTCCCCCTTCCATATATTTACTGCTTGACGCTTCGCCTCTCCGGAACTAATTTCGATGCATTAATTCCTTTCTTTCTCAAAGATTCCTTCGCCAAACTATCTATGCGAGCAATCTTTCGGAAGAGTCTTGTCTCACAGCCATTCGGAGGAAACACGATGCATTTTAACGGACGATCCCCTGTCAGGCGGAGCTTTCTGCATAGCTTTGCGATAACGCTGTTGGCCCTGACCCTGCTGGCAGCCCAAGACGGCAACGAGCAGACCGGCGCCGGGAATCCGGCGCCCCGGGCCGGCGACTATTCCGAGCGCCCCGACCAGCCCTATACGCCGGTCTCCCGCGACAGCCAACTGCGTTCCCCGGCTTACCGCATCAGCTCTCCCGGTTTTGTCTCTGTGCAGGTGAACATCGACTCGCTGGGTCAGAACATTGTTGGCGACGCCGCCAATGAACCGTCGATAGCTGTTGACCCGAACAACCCGGCTCGTATGGCCATCGGATGGCGTCAATTTGATACGGTGAACAACAACTTCCGGCAAGCCGGCTTCGCCTTTACCTCCGATAGCGGTCAGACCTGGGCCTTCCCCGGCGTTATCGAGCCCGGTGTTTTCCGCTCGGACCCCGTGCTGAGCTTTGACTCCCAGGGCAACTTTTATTACAACAGTTTAACCGTGGCCGGCAGCAACTTTAATTGTGATGTATTCCGTTCTCAGGATGGCGGGGTAACCTGGGATAACGGCGCCTTTGCCCAGGGCGGCGATAAGCAATGGATGGCCATCGACCGCACCGGCGGACTGGGAGAAGGCCACGTTTACGCCTATTGGACTCAAAATTTTAGCGTGTGTTTTCCGGGGTTTTTCACCCGCTCCACCGATGAAGGGGCCAGCTACCAAAACTGCACCACCATTCCGAACGAACCGTTCTGGGGAACCCTGGATGTAGGCCCCGGCGGCGAACTTTACGTAGGCGGTTCCACCGGATTTAACTTTGTGGTAGCAAAATCCTCGACGGCCCGGGATTCCGCCCAATCGGTGAGCTGGGATTTTGCTACGCCGGTGAACCTGGGAGGCTCGATTTCCAGTTTCAATGGTCCCGGCAGTCCCAATCCGGATGGCCTGCTGGGGCAAACCTGGATTGCCGTGGACCGTTCCGGCGGGCCCAATAACGGCAACGTCTACCTGCTCTGTTCGGTGGAGCCGTTCTCCGGCAACGATCCCCTGGATGTCATGTTTTCCCGCAGCACCGACGGCGGCCTGACCTGGAGCACGCCCATCCGCATCAACGACGATTTAAGCAACACCGCCTGGCAATGGTTCGGAACCATGTCTGTCGCCCCCACCGGCCGGATTGATGTGGTCTGGCTGGATACGCGCGACAATCCCGGCAGCTTCAATTCTTCCCTGTATTATTCTTTCTCCAGCGACGGCGGCCTCACCTGGTCGGCCAATGAGCGCCTCTCCACCGCCTTTGACCCGCACCTGGGTTGGCCCAACCAGAACAAGATGGGAGACTACTTTGATATGGTTTCGGACAGCCTGGGCGCGCACCTGGCCTGGGCGGCCACCTTTAACGGGGAGCAGGATGTGTATTACGGACGCATTCTCACGCCGCTTACCGGTATTGCCCAGGGTAATACGCCGGACGGCGCGCCGGTGCAGTTCCGGCTGGCGCAGAACTATCCCAACCCCTTCAACCCCGCCACTACTCTGCCATTTCGGATTGCCAATCGCGGGATGGTGAAACTGACCATTTATGATGCCGCAGGAAGAGAAGTGAAAACACTGGTGCGGGAAGAACTTTCACCGGGTGAATATGAAGTGCAATGGGACGGCGCCGACAACACCGGCGCCCCTGTCAGCAGCGGCGTCTATCTCTACCGGATCAATGCAGCAAATAAATATACGGAAACACGTAAAATGGTGTTGATGAGGTAAGCGAATCTATAACTGCTGATGTTGCCTCCCGGTCCGTTCCCGGCCCGGGAGGTTCTTTTGCAGAACTCATCTCTACACACCTACAGCCTAAACAACTTCATCGTAGAACGACCAGGTGGATTAAGATAAATTCTTTGATGAGATTAAGTAAATGGCATTGAATAAACGACACTTTTTCAGGCACTCTCGGCTTCGACGGGCTCAGCCTCCTGGCTGGGACTGCTGGCTGAGCCCGTCGAAGCCAGCAAGTACGAAGTGACGTTTATTTAAGTGCAATTACTTAA
>JAJRYW010000182.1 GCA_024275555.1 Calditrichota bacterium
CGGCACTACCAGGCGGTTTCTCAAGCCCTGGAGAAGATTTATCGCCGCTACACGCCGGTGCTGGAGGTTACTTCCCCGGATGACGCTTACCTGGATTTCAGCGGCGCGGAACGTTTGTATACTTCCTACACCGAGACAGCCCGGCAGATTCAGCAAGCGGTTGCCCGGGAGCTGCACATCGGGGTGTCGATTGGCATTGGCAGCAGCAAACTAATTGCCCGGATTGCCTCCGGTTTGCAGAAACCGCGCGGCATTGTCGAAGTTCCTCCCGGCAGCGAAAAGGAATTTTTGCGCTTGCTGCCCGTCGACCAGGCGCCCGGAATTGGCCGGGCAACCCGGGAAATGCTGCTGGAGTTGGGGATTGTGCGCATCGGGGAATTGGCGGCGCTGCCCAAGATGGTGCTGAACCAACTGCTGGGGATTAACGGGATCAAAATCTGGGAGTACGCCAACGGCATCGACCGGCGCAAGATTCGTCCCCGGCCGCTGCCGAAGCAGCTCAGCCGCGAGACCACCTTCGAAGAGGACTTAACCGACCGGGGCGTTATCCTGGCTGTGCTGCAATATCTTTGCGAACGCATCGCGGCCAAATTGCGGGAAAACCGGCAGCGCTGCGCCCGGGTGGGGGTCAAAATTCGCTATTCGGATTTTACCCAGCACAAAGTTTCCCGCACCCTGGGCCGCGCCAGCAACAACGCCGCGGATATTTTTGGCGCCGTTTGCCGCCTGGTGGAGCGCATTCCTTTCCGGCGGCTGCGGGTGCGCCATGTCGGGGTGCAGGTTCGCAACATCGAGTGGAACAACTGGCAACTGCAACTTTTGCCGGAAAGGAGCCGCCGGCAGCAGTTGGATGAAGCCGTCGATGATATCCGCCGTAAATTCGGATTTACCGCCATCCTCCCGGCTGAGACCCTGACGCTGCGCCAAAAATACCGCCTGGAGAAAAACGGCTTCGTGCTCCACGCCCCGGCGCTGACGCGGTGAGAAGTCCCCGCAGGACAATCGCCCGATTGATCAATACAAGACGACTTATATAAGAGCGATGGAGCCTTTCAATTGGGCCTGTTTACCACGAAAGTCTTATCTTCCCGAAACGGGAGGCGCTATCGGAAAGTGATGATGGGAAAATACGAAGTGAATCAAAAACCACTTAAGTGTTCTGTTTGCGCCCTCAAGGCGCAATGCCCCAACTCGATTAAAAGTTTTGGATTCTGTACAGAGAGTATGTAGATTATGTTTATAGTCATCGTGATATGAATGTTCAGGCGAGTAGTATTTATTCATCGTAAATTGGGATTTGCGGCTGCAAGTAGAGAGTGATGCAACCGGTAATGAGCAAATGCAAGATTGTCAGGCCAAACAGGAAGCATAGAATACGGCTAAATAATCGATGTTTCAATATGATCATTAACCTGGATTCTTCTCTGTCGTGATTGCCGGGAACAGCGGGTTTTAGCAAGCGCCGGCAACAGCACCCGGCGGCGGGAAGATAACTATCAATCGAAAAGGAGACATGCAATGGGAGACAAAGGCGGCAAAAAGGATAAGGAAAAGAACAAGAGGCAGAAGACGAAAAAAGAAGAACAGAAAGCCAAGAAAAAGCAGGACAAGCAACCGAAAAGAAATCCCTGACCGGAGACAAACACGCTGTCAGTGCGGTTGTTCAGCAAGGACGATTCCTGCCAACTTGACCTCGTAATCCCTCGGGCGAATTATGCCATGCAGGCGACGCTGAATAGTGCGCCTGCATGGCATAACCGGGTTTAACAATACATTATAAGAGAGTAAAAAATGACATATATAACTGTAATAAATCCGTTTGAAGTGCCGCAAGGACGGGAAAAGGATGCGTTGTCTATGTGGGAGACTTTTGCCGAGTACTTTCGAAAACAGCCGGGGTATATTTCTACCAGGCTCCACAAGGCCATAAATCCGGATGCCAAATTTCACCTGGTTAATGTTGCCGAGTGGGAATCGGCAGAAGCGTTTCAGGCGGCGCTGAGCAATCCGGAGCTTCAGGATATAGCCAAAGAGTTACCGGGCGATATTCCCAGTTATCCGGGACTTTATCAAATTATACGAACCTGACCAAATAAACTCACCCGGACGCCAATTGCCTTACCCTGCATCGTTTTCCGCCGCCTGTGATATGCGGCGTTAGAGCACGTGCTTGCCGGAGTATTGCCGCGATTAGACCGGTTAAAAGAAGGATTGAAAACAGGAGCTTTATATGAAAAAGGTCAGTATGGTGCTCGTTCTCTTACTGACCTTCCCGGTTTTTGTAGGCGTCGCCGCTGCTCATGCTCGGATTGGATTATCCCGTTGGCGGAGGAACCTTAGCGGCCGGAGATACGGTTGACATCGAACGGCATATCTTATAACTTACCGTTCGCTCATTTTGGGGGCTGTTTTCGAAATACTTGGTGATTTCCTATTCGAAAGTTCTCGTTTGGGGAAAAATTCACGCCTGACCACAGTTTCATACACAGAACCTTTGGTTTTACCTGGAAATCAATCGAGGACTCTCCAACTGGTAAGTTTCCGGGTGATAGCCGGAAAACAAAAAGATGGGCGCATGACAAATTGCA
>JAJRYW010000183.1 GCA_024275555.1 Calditrichota bacterium
GGTAACGGCGTCATGCGGGAATCCCGCCGGTATCCGCACCACGATCTCCGTCAGTATTTCCAGGTGGATACGCTGCAACTCGCGCCGGAAACTATTGATGGAGGCGCCTTCGGCAACTTCCTGCCAAATCGCTTCGCGCAGGGATTGGAACATCTCCGCCATGGTAAAGGGCTGCTGCCCCTTAGGGAAACGGATTTCGTTATCCTGGATCCGCGCCAGCGCCAGGGGATGGTAAAGTTTGAACAGGGTGACGGCCTGCAAGAGTTGCACAATGCCGTGGATGGGATAATCCAGGCGGGAGATGCGGAACACCGTGCCCTCAAAATCCCACTGGCGATCCGGGGCCAGCCGGTTCAGCAACTCCGGGGAAAAATGAAATGAATTGGGGGCGAAAAAGGTGCGATTCAAAAATTGCAGGGCTTCCCGCTGTTTCTGCGCCGGAACCACTTGCAGGGGCAGGCGTCCCCCGGGGTCCCCAATATGATCCCGGTAGTGGTAAATGCCGCCGATATATTTTCCGGCGGTCAGACCGGCCTGGAGATACTCTACCAGGCCCTGGTTAAAGGCTTCCCGTACCCGGGTGTAAAGCTGCTCGTGTTTTTCCACATAATCGATGAGTTGATCCCACAGTTCGTGGGTCAGGGCAATCCGGTCCTGGTAGTAGCGCAGGGGATCGTCGCCCAGGTCCCACAGGTTGCAGGTGGGATCAATCGAGCGCGGCGAGAGACCGAAGGCGTCTTCATCGGTGCCGTAGCGAAGTTCCGGTTTGCCGACCCGCCCGGCAATCTTGGCCAGCATCTCTTTTTCGCTCTCTTTGGAATTGGGGTCGTAGGGAGTGTAGGCGTACTCGATGGCCCAGTAATCATAGGGTCCCAGGCTGGTTTGGAAATACTGCCCCTGCTTTTTTCCTTCCGGGGCAATGTTGACCGGGATGTAATCCATCACCGAGCCGGTTAAGCCGTTTTTGGCGGTAAATTGGGCGTCGTCCAGTTTGGATTCCGGTAAAATGCTGCTGGCCTTAAAATTATGGCGCAGCCCCAGGGTGTGTCCCACCTCGTGGGCAACCAGGCTGACCAGGGCGTCGTGCAGGAATTTTTCCAGGTCGGCGGGATTGGCGCCGGCTCCCCGGGCCTGGAGCAGACTCCAGCCCAGGGCAAGCTGGTGTGTCAGGCCGTCGCCATAGCGGCACTGAAAGGCGGCCGGCTCTTCCGGGTGCTCATCCAGCACCCCGAACTCCCGGAAATACTGCTCAATGGTCTTTTGAGTAAGCGCGGTTGGCCCGACCACGTCATCAAACTTGCGGTAGAAAAACCGCACAATATCGGCGGTGATGCGGATATCCGCGGCGTAAATCTGGCCGTCGCGGGGATCGGCGTGGGAAGGCCCCACCGCGTAGCCGCGGTCCGGCTGAACAATCCAGCGGATGGTATTGTAACGCACATCGGCAGGATCCCAATCGGCCTCATCGGGCATCTGCTTAACCTCGATGGCGTTCTCAAAGCCAATCCGCTCAAAGGCGGTATTCCACAACAGCACCCCTTCTTTGACCGCCTCGCGGTATTCGACCGGAATAGTGTTTTCCAGCCAAAAGGTGATCGGTTTCTGGGGTTTGGAGCGCCGGAAGCGCGGCTCGGCTTTCTCCAAATGCCACCGTTCGATGTAGCGCTGATAGGGGTCTTTGGTTAAAACGGAGGTGTAATCCTGGTACATGGTCACAAAGTGGCCCACCCGGTCGTCGGCAATGCGGGGCCGGTAGCTGTTTTCCGGAACGGTGGTGAGGCTGTAGTGGTAGCGGTGGATCATGCTGCGCGAATCGGCCAGGAAAAAGGAAGGCTGACGCCGCCCGCTCTTGAAATGTAAGGTAATTTCAATTTCGCTGTTTTGCGGGAACGATTTGAGTTTCGAGAAATAGCTGTTGCCCTTGTCCAGCGAATAGGAGATGTGTTTCTTTTTATCGCCGCCGCGGCTGCCCACCCGGCCAATGTCGACCAGGAACAAATCCGCCGCATTGATGAGCACGCTGCCGCGCTCCTCGTGGGGGCGGCTGGCCAGCTTGGCGCTCCCGCGAATCGAGTTATTAATATCACGCTCCAGGGCCCGGGAGACAGCCGCGTCTTTGTCGGCCCGGAATTTCAGATTTTTTTCGATAAACTGGACTTTCTTGCCCACCCGCTTAAAGAAAAAGGGGAAATTCTCTAACATGGCCCCGCCGTCGTATGCGGAGCCGCCGCCGGACACCCGGGTGATGTTGCAGAGGTAGAGTTGGTCAAACTGCTCCGGCTTGATCTCCAGGTAGACCTTCTCTTCCTCGGGGTCGCGATAAAAAGTAAACAGGCCCTCGACAACCTCCAGACCCTCCACCACCTCTTCAAAGGACTTGCCCTTCTTTTTCTTCTTTTTGGACTTCTCCTCTTTTTGAGACGTTTCTTTGGCGGTGGAATCTTTTTCCGCCTCTTTTTTGGGCGGGTCCTGGGCCAGTAGAGCCAGGGAAAAAACACTCAGAAAAAAGACAACAATCAGGGTATGAAAACGGGACACGGGAAATCCTCCTGTAATAATTGACCGGTTTGGGGTTGCCGCGAAGGTGCAAAGCGCGCAAAGAAAGAATAAGTTGTTGTTTAAATCCTGCGACCTTTGCGGTTTGGCGACGAAAAGAACTCAGAATATTTTTATTGAACAGTATATCGAATATCGGCCATAAGTTCCGTTAGAAAAAATAAATTTTATGTGGTGTTTGTGGTGGGGGAAAGATAGGATATATTTTGAATGTGGACAAATTTTAAAATTGGTCATTGTCAATATTTAAAAGAATAAATATATTCACCCTTCAGCGTAGCATAAATAATGATTTGTTCATGTATTTAAGTTCTTTGTTTGGGATTATATGGAAAATGGACTTATTAAACTAAATGGGAATGAAAGCGCCACGGTAAAATATGAGTTACAGAGAATAGGTGCTGATTTTCGTAAAATTATTAATGAGATCAAAGCACAGTATATAGAAGACAACCGAC
>JAJRYW010000184.1 GCA_024275555.1 Calditrichota bacterium
ACAATCTATTCTGCGATTTCCGATCTGCGAAGTGAATTTCCGGCTGCCGTTCGCCGTTTGTAAATCGACAATCGCCGGTCGTAAATCGACAATCGCCGGTCGTAAATATTTTTGATCTCCGATCTGCGATTTCCGATCTGCGAAGTGAATTTCTGGCTCCCGTTCGCAAATCGTAAATCGACAATCGCCGCTCGTAAATCGCCGGTCGCCAATATCTGCGATTTCCGATCTGCGATTCACGTTTTACGATTCACGATTCACAAGATGGACGTCCGGAAAAGACGTTGTGCATTGCTTTCTTCACACCGGCAGGCGGATGGAAAAGGTGCTTTCCTTTCCCGGCGCTACTCATCCCTTCAGCTTTGCGTCCAGTCTTTTTTTGACTGAATTCACACTTTTTACAAAAATTGCAACAAGTTCATTCGCCTCTGTTTGGACAAAATCCAGTTTTTCAGGCGATTGGCATAAATTAGCTCGCCGGATGATTTCCAGGCAAACCAATGTTTCACGCAGTTCTTTTAGGACAATTTTTATTTTATGAAGAAAGTCCCGGGTTGACTCAGCGTCTTGCGCTTCGCCATAGTTTAACGCCGGCGAGGTTCCCGATCGAATAATTTGGCTTGACAGGTGGTTGCCAGCCTTAGTTTTGTCTAAGGAACGGGAAATATCCATCACCAGAACCGCAAAATCAATAAGCCGATTTTCCAATTTTTGCCTGGTCATTTGCTCTTGGTACATACTCGCTCCTTTCTATGGTTGTAGCATTAGTATTTCGTCCTTCCTTTATTGCAGATCGTAAAACATAATTATTTTTAAACTCCGATCTGCGATTTCCAAAGTGTATTCCTCTCTGCCGTTCGTAAAACGTAAATCACTGTTCGCCGGTCGTAAATCGACAATCGCCGGTCGTAAATCGCCGGTCGTAAATATTTTTGATCTCCGATCTGCGGTTTCCGATCTGCGAAGTAAATTTCTGGCTCCCGTTCGCAAATCATAAATCGACAATCGCCGGTCGTAAATATTTTTGATCTCCGATCTGCGAAGTAAATTTCTGGCTCCCGTTCGCAAATCATAAATCGACAATCGCCGGTCGTAAATCACCGGTCGTAAATCGACAATCGCCGGTCGCAAATATTTTTAATCTGCGATCTGCGATTTCCGATCTGCGAAGTGAATTTCTGGCTCCCGTTCGCAAATCATAAATCGACAATCGCCGGTCGTAAATCGACAATCGTAAATCGACAATCGTAAATCGACAATCGCCGGTCGCCAATATCTCCGATTTCCGATCTGCGATTCACGTTTTACGATTCACGATTCACAAGATGGACGCCCGGAAAAGACGCTGTGCATTGCTTTCTTCACACCGGCAGGCGGATGGAAAAGGTGCTTCCTTTTCCCGGCTGGCTGCTGACGGTTATTTCGCCATTGTGACGCTGGACAATGCTGAATGCGCTGGATAGCCCCGAGGTCATCTTCACCCGGGAAGCGGCGGTGCTGAAACCGATATCAAACAATTTTTCCAGGCGGGATGGCGGGATGCCGCGGCCGCTGTCGCTAATTTCGACCTGAATATAGTCATGTGCGGCAAGGGTGCGGATGCGGATTTGCCCGGGCCCGTTGATGGCCTGGGCGGCGTTTTTAAGCAGGTTAAAAAACACCTGGTTCAACTGGGCCGGGTAGCAGCCGATGCGGGGCAGCTCGCCATAATCTTTGACGATCTCGATGTTTTGGAGGTATTCGGCGCCCAGCAAATTTAAGCTGCTTTCCAGGCCTTCATGGATATCCACTTTTTGATACTCGGCCTCATCCAGCCGGGCAAAGTTTCTCAGGCTGCGGATCAATGTGGCAATCCGCTCCCCGGCGCTGAGCGTTACTTGCAGGTTCTCTTTCAGCAAGTTTACCGTTTTAAGGAAGTTGGGGTCGGAGCGTATTTCATCAAACCGCTGGCGCCGGCGGAGTAATGTTTCCAGCTTTTCTATGCAGCGGTTAGCCACATCGATGGAACTGTTCACCGTCCCGATGGGCGAGTTGATTTCATGGGCGATGCCGGCCACCAAATCCCCCAGGGCGGCCATTTTTTCGCTGGTCACCAGTTGCTCCTGGGTGGATTTCAGCTCTTCCATAGCGGCGTAGAGGTCCAGGTTCTTCTGCACAATTTCCGATTTCTGCTTCTCCAGCGTCACAGATTTTTCCTGAAGCTCTTGATTGGTTCGGCTGAGCATCTCCGCCTGGTCTTGCATTTTGCGATTTGCCTCAGCCAGTGAGCTGGTCATCTGGTTAAAGGCCCGGGCCAGGTTTCCGATTTCATCCTTGCTGTGTAAATTCAATTTGACATCCAAATTTCCCCCGGCAACTTGCTGGGCGGCTTCTTCCAGTTGCCGCACCGGCACCGATATCCAACGCACCAGGAAGCTGGCCAGCAGAATCGAAAAGACAATGGAGATCAGCAGCAAGATCATGGTCACCTTGCGGGTCGCCTGAAAGGTGCGTTCCGCCCGGCCGGCGGAAGCGAACACATTCTCCTTGTAAAGAGCTACCAGCCGCTTCAGATCGTTGCTGAAATCATTAAAGACCTCCTGCGCTTCGCCGTTCAGCAGCGCCGCCGCTTCCAGATTATGATTCTCGCGAGAGAGCTTGAAAAATTCAAAACTCAGGTCCTGGTAGCGCTCCCACTTTTGATCAAAAGCGGCAAACACCTCTTGCTCCGGATTGTGAGGAAGTTGGTCTTCGGCGGCAATGCTCCGCAGGGAATCGTACGTATCCAGGTTGGCGTTGATCTTATCGATCAACTCAATAATCAATGCTTCTTGTCGCCGTTTCTGTTGGTCGTCGCTGGTAAAAGCGTGCTGTAATTGGTTTAAACGAAGGTTGGTTGTGTAGAGATTGATATCCGAAATAGCGATGGTCCGGGGAAGCCAATTGGTGGTTACCTGGTCAAATTCCACTTTAATCGATTTCATCATCCGGATTGAGAAAATGTTTACCACGGCCAGGATGATGAGAATAATTCCAAAGCCTAATCGCTGTTTGGCGCCCAGTTTTAAATCTTTAAATTTCATGAGCGTTCATAGTTAAGCGTATTCCTGCAAATTGCCCCGACCTGCGGGGACGTCTTCAACAAAAAAATCGACCATCCCGGCCGGCCGGGAGTCGACGGAGGCCCCGAATAGAAGGTAAAAAGAGATTATTTTGCTTCCGCCGGATCATTTGTGCGCTTCGATTCGCAGCAGCACTTTGGCGCCGTCCGGTATACTGTCGACGCTCACAAACCCGATCGCGCCCGGGGTGGAGAGCACTCTCTCGCCCACTTTCTTCTGGCTGGACAGCGCTTCCGGCGGATCGCCTTCTCCGGAGAGCATTTTTTTCATCCAGATCGATTTCATCCGGGAAGTGGATTTGCCTAAAAATTGGTAGAAGATCTTTTTGACCGTGTTCTTTTGTTTCAGGTCAAACACAATGACCGGCTCGCCGGTGTTCCAGGTGCGCACATCCCGGGTGTAGAAGTCCAACAACTCGGATTTGCTCAACTGCTCCGCCGGCGCGCCGGGATGGGCAATGACCGCCACCTGGGCCCGGGCAAGGCCGCCGGTAAAGATAATTCCCAATATGAATATGTAAACAAATCGCATTTATAATCCCGTCGCTTAGAAAAATACCGAGACAGCCATCGAGTAATGATTAAAATTAAATTTTTGAGGAAAGAAGGGAATGTCGGTTTTATTTTCGATTTCTACCGGGGCAAATTGAGCTTTCATGGTGATCCGGTCGTTGAGATTGTAGGCCAGCCCGATGTTGGGCACCCGCACATCATTTTTAACAGTTTCCAATCGGCTTGTCTCTCCCTCCCCCGGTACAGTGATGGGAAAATCCTGCTCCGTAAGCCAATAGCTGATAAAAACAAACAGCGGCTCCGAGAACTGGTAACCCAGTGTGGCGTAATAAAAGCGTTTATTCAGGCTGACTTCCGGAAAATCGTCGTCGTAAGTAACGGTGATGAACTCGGCTTCCAGTGAGAACCGCCCCAGGTAGAGGGCAAGGTCGCCCCCCAGCCGCACCCGGGGTATTTCAGAAAAACGCACCCCCTGGTCCGGCAAAAACCCTTTCAGGGCCCGGAAATAATTTACATAGTCCAGCGTAGCAGAGAGTCCCACTTTCAGCTCCCCCCTGCGGAGACCAATCCGCCCCCCAAACAAAAAGGTTTCGGAAGTGTCCTGCCCGGACTGTCTGCCGGTATCCGGATTGATCTCATCAAGATTGGAAATATTGGGGCTGTTGCCCAGGTAAAACGCGTAGTCCAATTTCATCTCTTTGAGGGGCAGAAATCCGTACACCTGGGCAAAAGCCCGCGCCGGCGTAAATTCTTCCACAGCAATAAATTCGCTGAAGGAAGTCTCATACACCAGCGGCCGAATCACATAAGGCAAGATCGGCGTACGGTTTTTTATTTCAGTGAGATGGTTGAAGGTCGGTATATGCAGTCCCAATTTAAGGCTGAAGCGCTTATCCAGCCGATAACGCACCCAGGCCTCCTCAATGTTAAAAGAACCCCAGCGCCGGGAAGAGGAAAACGTGTTCAGAATTTCAAAATTGATGAATGCCCGCCAGCTACGGTTAATATCCCGCTGTAGAAATAAATTGAGCTGCTGTAAATTGAACGAGGTGTAAGCAGGGTCGCCGGGATTTTCACTCTGGCGCATCAGGCTGTTTTGGAAATAGCCAAATAGCTTGAGCGGTTCCGAGGCCGTTTGCCCCCGCAGCACCGTCCCGCCCAACGAAAGGATACACAGGGCGCAAAATGCTAAAAATCGAGTCATCCCAGACCTTTCTCATTCATAAAGTGAATAATTCGCCATAATTGGGGGTATACTACCTAATCACTTCAAACAGCTTTGACGCCAAAAAAAACGGTGAAAAGGCCGGTTTCAGGAGATACGAATCGGATCATCGGCCTTAAAACCGTCGAAAGTTTACTGAAAAATTGGTGATAGTCAAGAGATAATTAGAGAAACAACAGATGGAATGAATTAGTAGCCGGAAGGCTTGAATTGTTTTCCTGAAAACGGAAGGTATTCTTTTTGCTTTGCTGAACTCATAATCCTGCGCCGGGGAAAATTGCGCAAGAAACGGGTGGTCTTATGTGAGGAGAGATGGTATACTTCTCGGGAAAAATGATACAGAGATTTTACAGTGAATTCCCCGGAACAAGCCCGTCAGGATTATTTACGCATCGAGCAGGCCTTGAAGTTTTTAGAGCAGCACTATCATCGTCAACCCACGCTGAAAGAAATTGCCGGGGCGGCGCACTTAAGTGAATATCATTTCCAGCGCTTATTCGGCCGCTGGGTAGGCGTCACCCCCAAACGGTTTTTGCAGTTTTTAACCAAAGAACACGCCAAGCTTTGTTTGCGCCGCTCGCGCTCTATCCTGGAGGCCGCCTATGACAGCGGTCTGACCGGGCCGGGCCGTTTGCACGATCTGTTTGTTTCCTGCGAAGCGGTTACGCCGGGAGAATTTAAAGAAGGAGGCCGGGGGGTGGATATCTATTACGGGATTCATCCGTCGCCTTTTGGCGATTGCTTGCTGGCCGCTACCCGGCGAGGCGTGTGTAATTTCCGTTTTTTGACCGATGACCAGGATGACGATCCGGTGGATTGGCTGGCTTGCCAGTGGCCGGCCGATTAATCCATAAGCCGGGGCAGACTGCGGAAATCGTGCAACGGTTATTTCAGAGAAATGCTGTCTCTCCGGCTGCACCGCTGCATTTGTATTTGAAGGGCGCCCATTTTCAGATTAAAGTCTGGGAAGCCCTGCTGCGCATACCGCCCGGCTACCTGGTCTCCTACCAGGATGTGGCGGGAATGATCGGCCGGCCGGGTGCGGTGCGGTGCGGGCCGTTGCCGGGGCCGCGGCCAATAATCCGGTTAGCTTCATCATCCCCTGCCACCGGGTCATTCGGAAAATCGGCGATTTCCACAATTACCGCTGGGGCGCCCAACGCAAGCAAGTCATCATCGGGTGGGAGATAAGCCGGGCCGCCGCCGAGACGCCCGCCGACGGCTGAAGTTATTCCCCCAAGGTTCTTTTGAGGAAGCGCTCCTGCTCCGCGGCAAACTTGACCGCAGTGCGCATGGTGTTCTTCATGTAGCCGATAATGGAGCGTACATCAATTTCCATCCGGATTATGGTTGCCTGAATGAGCGCATCCTTCTCACGTGCTTCTTGTGAAAGTTGATCCCGCACTTTAAATGCCTGGTGAAGACAAATGCGTAAATCCCTGCAGGTCTGCTGAATTGCCGGGTCTTTCCTGACCGCCATACCAAAACTCCCTTTTTGGTTGTGTTTTGCTACTATCGGTTATTTGTTGAAGAGCTTTATTCGTTGATTGTTGCGGCTCAGCGGGCGCCTGGCAAGCGGTGTGAATATTTTTTACAAGAACTGGAATTTATTTGTGTTATAGAAAATATTTTTGTATTATTTTTACTTCTCTGACAAAAAATTTTTGTGATCATATCATTTACTGCCTGCCGGTGTTGGACCTGCCGGAAGTTCTTCTTGTCTGTGGAACGCTATTAGAGTGTTCTCAATTATCTAAGCGCATTGGCGCACCTGGCCCCGGCCGGGCAGTTGTCTTCGACAGAGACCCCGAAAGGGGCAAATTTCGCAGTCAAATTTCAACTTAACAGCAGGAGAACCCTATGCCGCGTATCCTGGAGAATGTGCACTCATCAACGGCCATAGAAACCAATTATCAGCGCAAGCTGTTTCGGCATGGCCAATATATCTATCTTTTTTATGTACAGGAAATTGGGGGAGAAGCAGGGCTGTTCTATCGTTTTGCCGGCTCGCCGGAAGGCTTAGCGGCTGCACCGGAATTGCCGGCAACCACGCCCCAGCCAAACGGGTGGAAGGAAGGGCGCCAGTATGTTTTGCACTATGACGCCCCCCGGGCGCGGGTGGGTTTAGCCTGGGTAAACCACCTGGCCGGCGGAGAAGATGAACCGTGTTTCCGTTATGGGGATTTGCAGGACGACGGCTCTATTCTCTGGTCGGCGGAACACCGGACCACCGCCAACGCCTACTCCGAATGCCGCACCCCGGCAGTGACTTGCGATGAGCAGGGATACTGGGGGGTGCTCTGCGCCGCCCGCAACGATGTTGCCCATCATCTCCTTTTTACTTACAGCGCTAATGCCGCTCCCTCCGCAAGAGCCCACTGGACCTCCCGGGAAGGAATGGACCTGTTTGGGGCGGTGGAAACAAGCGACCACTACCGCTTAGGCAGCGGGGGCAGCCCGGCGGGTTTTACCGCCTTTTATAAAGACGGCGATCAATTAACCGCCCGCCTCTGGAACGGCGCCTCTTTTTCGGAACCGTATCGCCTGGAGAATATAGCGGTGCGGGACACCGAGATTTCCGCAGCAGTCAACGATGCCGGGGGTACCTTGCACCTGGCCTTTTTCAGCCGCGATAACAATTCATTGCAGCACGCGGTGTTTTTTCCTGCGGATGGTCGCTGGGAGACCCGTCTGATCTCGGATCAACTTCCATCCAGCGCCTCCAGCCCTTCCCTGCAGATCGACTCCGAAGGAAATCTCTACCTGTTTTGCCGCCTTACCGCCGGCCAGCAAATACTCTATTTTAATAACCGCGACGGGCAGTGGCAAAACAAAAGCCGGGAATTGAGCGGAGATTTGGCGGCCGCCTACCAACAATTGAACAATACTCCCACCACTGCTGCGTGGGATGCCCGCGCGGTCCTGGTTGCCTGGCTGAACATCACCCCGGGAGACCCGTCCAAGCCGGGGCGCAATGAGCTGTGGACAGATCAGATTGAGTTGCCCCTCCGGCCGCCCCGGGCGGCGTTCCGGGCAGACAAAACCTCTTGCCAGGCGCCCTGTCAGATTGCTTTTACAGATCAAAGTGTTGCCGGGTCCGGGGCCCTGGCAGAATGGAACTGGGAGTTCGGCGACGACCGCTCCGCCGCCGAGCAGCACCCCCGGCATCAGTACGATAATCCCGGGGAATATACGGTCAAACTAACCGTTACGGATGTGAATCAGATCAGCGACGCCGAGGAGAAAGTTGCTTATATCCGTATTGAAGCGCCGGCGCCGCAGGAATTCGAGTGTCACCCCAACCGGATTTATACCATGCTATGTTACCTGGCGGGATGGCTGAGCGGAGTAGTAATGTTCTTCTTCAAGCGCAAGGAGCCCTGTATTGTTTTCCATGCCCTGCAATCGCTGTTCACTTTTTTGCCGCTCAACGCGATTCACTACTTGATCATTAAAAATCAGGAGACAGGGGCGTCTCTGTTTGGCTCAACCGCCTCGCTGGTTTTGCTGGTAGTCACTGCGCTCATCTGGCTGGTGATGATTACAACAACCCTGTCGGATATTATGCTTAAACTGCCCTTAACCGGGGGCCTGGCTGCTAAAATTGCCTTCCCGGACGGCCGGTTGCCCAAAAACATGCGCAAACTGTTTTAGGCTGCTGAATTCTTCCCGGATTTTGGGCCTTCACTCGACTATAATATATGCCCCCCCCTCTTGGAGGCAGAGCCTCAAGGGGGCGTCTCTGCAGAGCACTGACCTGAGGGGAGCGCATAGATTTTTTTGGACGGGATTACAAGACCGGGAGGATTAAGTTCGAGTTTTTATGATATTTCTTTCCGGTTGATCCGGTGTATCCTGCCTGCCCCGGTAATTGTGGGGTTCATCCGCTCCAATTTTTTGAAATTTAATATTGTCAGGATAGTGCTGTATGACGATTGTTTTTGTTGGTCTCGTATTGCTTCCGATTTTATTGTTTGTTTTGACGATTTGATATTTTCCCCGAAATGCGTACCTTTACCCTTCCAATCATTATAGACCCGTGAATTCGTATGAGAATGAAATTGTTTGAATGTGATGAACGAGTTTCCCATGAAATTTCCCCACCCCAGCTCTTCCCGAAATCGGGGAGGGAGGCCGGTTTCCCCCCGATTTCGGGCTTCGTCGTGAGCTCAGCCGAACGGGGGATTAAGGGGGGACATTACCATTGCATGAAGGCAACTACACAAATACATTTAAGTGTATAACAATCTTGGGGCAAAACTTCTTTACGTCCCCTTCAATCCCCCTTCAAAGGGGGAGGCAAGAGAGTTCCCCCCTTCGAAGGGGGGTAGGGGGATGTCCTTGAAAACCAAACGTAAGCGCCCCATAATTATTATACACTCAATAGACCTTATTACCTTTTAAAGAACTGTAATTATTAACTTTAAAAACCACTGTCATTTCGAACTCCAGGGACGGAGAGAGAAATCTGTGCGTATTCGATATTAAATTAGCTGAAATAATTGTAAATTAAAGATAAAGTTTTGAGTGTTAACAGATTTCTCTCTTCGTTCGTGGCAACGCCATCCCGCGCCAATGCCAACGGCGCCACGTTGTGGTCGGGAAAATGACAT
>JAJRYW010000185.1 GCA_024275555.1 Calditrichota bacterium
ATGTCTGTAAAATACAATTCGTCATGCGCCCCCCAAAAATGCATTTTACTCTTATTAAAACATTACCTTAGGTGCGAAGATTAAATTTTGATAACCTCAAAAAATTTAAGCGAACCGTGAATAGTAACGATCAAACGTTTTACTCCGGACCTCTACCAATCCGTGTAGATCCCCCGATGACAACGTGGCGACGTTTGCCAATGCCAACAGCGCACGTTGTGGCGACGCCACGTTGTGAGCAACAGGGCAGGCGTGTAAATCTCTGTGGTTTTAAAAAAGCAGCGGGCAGGAATCAGAGCAGGGTGATTAAATTGGGCAGGTTCTTCTTAATCTCCAGGCGTATAAATCCGGTGTTGATGTGTTCATTGCCAATCACGGTCAGGTAAGCATCCTGGTCGGGTATACGCTGCATAAGCACCACCCGGCGCTGAAAACGCAATTCCCAGAAATCAAGTTGCTGGCCTTTCAGGAATTTGGAGTTTTTGAGCACGTTCCCCAGGAGCACCGAGACAAAATTCCCCAACTCGCTGATCACCTCTTTGCGGTCGGTGAGTTTTCCCTGGTAAAAGAGAGGAAAACCGGCCTTGGTGTGCATAAAAACGTGCTCAATTCCTTCGGATTTATAGAGTTTCTGGAGCATTTGCTGGATACGCCGCTGCCGTTTCCGTTTTTCCCGTTCGGCTTCTTTTTTGGCCAGGTCCGAATTTTCATCCACGCGGCGCAAGCTCTCCAGGAGCAGACTTTGCCAGCCTTTGGAGATCGATTCCTTCTCGGGGATTTGATTGCGCAAGACCACAAACTCTCCCCCTTTCCAACTCATTATCCGGTAAAAAGCCGATTCGCCTTCCTGGAAATCCGTCTCGGCATGGACAATATTCCCTTCCTGGAAATAGATGATTCCTTTTTCATTCTCACAACTGATCTGCAGGGCGGAAGTGAGCCGCCCCAGGCAGTTTAGCTGGATAATATCGCTCAGTTGGAAGTCGGAAACTTTCCCGTTAAAGCCGCGCTTCTCAGTAATTCCATCCAGGATTAGCTCGCGCAGTTCATTGATCTCAAACGGCTTTTCGATGTAACGGAAACATCCCCGCTCATTGGCGACTTTCTGCACATCGGAGGAACCGTAGGCGGTCATGATAATGACTTTGGTGGAGGGATAGAGGTCTTTCACTTTCACCAGCAGGTCCAGCCCGGAAACTTCCGGCATGCGCACATCGGTGATCACCAGGTCAAAGGGAAGTTGGTTGAGCACTTCCATGGCCTCCCGGCCGGAATTGACGCAGGTCAGCTCAAACTTATCGCTGTCTTTGGACAATTTTTTGGAAAGAGTCCAGGTTAAATCTTCCTCATCATCGACAATCAAGACTCGTTTTTGCCGCTCGCTCATAATTCCCTCGACCTTTTTCTCTATTGTCGGTGTTTTTTCGGTCTTCATTATCACTCATCGCAAACGGATAGGCGCCGACGAGTTTTCATCGCGATAAGAAAACGGAGTATCAAACATATAATTTAATACTCCGTCGGGAAAACTTCAGATCGGAATCAGAGCATCGCTCGGATGGCTTCCACACGATCCAATCGTTCCCAGGTAAAAGATTCTTCGCTGCGGCCAAAATGGCCGTAAGCGGCCGTGGGACGATATCGCGGTTTCAGGAGATCCAAATCGCGGATAATACCGCCGGGAGTCAGGTCGAACACTTCGTAGATAATTTCGACAATGCGGCTGTCCGCTACTTTGCCGGTTCCGAAAGTCTCTACCATCACCGAAACCGGTTCGGCGTGGCCGATGACGTAGGCCAATTGAATTTCCAGGCGATCGGCAACACCGGCGGCGACCAGGTTTTTGGCCACATAGCGGGCCGCATAAGCCGCGGAACGGTCCACCTTGGAGGGGTCTTTTCCGGAAAACGCCCCGCCGCCGTGACGCCCCATTCCGCCGTAGGTGTCCACGATGATCTTGCGGCCGGTCAGTCCTGCATCCGAAGTGGGGCCGCCGATGGTCCAAATTCCGGTTCCGTTCATAATGTAGCTATCCGAGGTGGCATTGAAAGGCATCCGGTACTCGGCCAGAAGCGGGGCAACAACTTTATCATAGATAACTTGCCGCACTTCTTCATTATTTACCGAGGGATTGTGCGGGACGGCTACGACAATTTTTTCCACCGCTACCGGTTTCCGGTTCTCATAGCGAACGGTCACCTGGGATTTGCCGTCCGGGCGCAGGAAGGGGATTTCCCCGCTCAGCCGCGCCTCATCCACCGCCCGGATAATCCGGTGCGCCAGAATTATCGGCAAGGGCATATATTGGGGCGTTTCGTTGGTGGCGTAACCGAACATCATGCCCTGGTCGCCCGCGCCGCCCTGGTCTACGCCCACGGCAATTTCCGCCGATTGTTTATGAATTTTATTGATTATTTCGCAGTTGTCGGCAAAATCCAGGGAGGGATCGGTGTAGCCGATTTCACGAATGGTCTTGCGGGCTAAGCCCACGTAGTCGATATTGGCGTCTTCCGGGATAGACACTTCCCCGCAGAGCACCGTAAAATTTTTGGTCACCATGGTTTCAATTGCGGCGCGATTGCCGGCCGGGTTCCCCTTTAATTGATAAATGGCGTCGACAATGCTATCTGAAATAGCATCGCATACTTTATCCGGATGGCCGGCAGAAACCGACTCGGATGTAAAAAGAAAGCTGCTTTTCATTTAAATTCCTCCAGAAACACGCAAGATGATTAATCGATGTATAAGGAACGGATGGGCTCCGGATTCCATTACAGACGATTAATTTAAACAATAATTGCGGGGGGATTAAGCATAAAAATTAATTCTGTAAATTTGCAATGATGAATATCGCTTCCCGGAGCAGGATAGCCCAGGCAAATTGCAGCGCCTCTCCCGGGGCCGGTTTGCCTGGTTTGCGGCAAGGTGCAGCAGCCGTTTTTTTCCGGGGGCCGGGCAAAGAGGGAACGGAAAAAATGTACCCGTCATTCGCGGAATGGAGGAGCAGCGCCGTCAAACGCGGCAATTATCGGCCTTCCCAATCACCCGCCCCGTTCAGCCGCTTTTTCAGTTTTGATAAAGAAACAGGAAAATGATGGGGATCAGCACCCCGGCCATGGTAAGCCAGGCCCCCCGGCCGGTGATTCCCTTTTTGCCCCGTAAGACAAACATGCCGGTGATAGCCAACAGAACCAGGGCAACGGCGTAAAGGTCGGCGACAAAAGTCCAGAGGCGCTTGGGATGATTCAAATGCAAAAAATTGAAGGCGTACAGGATCGGCCGGGTTTTGACCGACTCAATATGCACTTTACCGGTACCCAGGTTCACATCAAAAACCGAACCGCCGGCAAAGATGCGTACTTGCCGAGGTCCGGACTGGAAGAAATTATCGAAACTGCCCGGGTAATCCAGTTGCTTAAGCAGCAGGTTGACCTGTTCGGCAGAAAGTTTCCCGGCAGAATCGAGGGGAAGAATCTGCCGGGTAGATCGTTCGATGGAATAATTGGGATTCCAGTCGTTAATATGGTTTACGGCAATTCCGGAAACAGCATAAATGATGGTCAGTCCTACACAAAGGTAGCCGATATCCCGATGTAGATTCCGGTTCCAGCGTCGCAGAGTTTGCTTATCCAAGAGTATGCTCCCCACAAAGATCAACCTTGTATGATCGCCCCAATCCCTTTGATTCGCCAGATGGTCATGGGTTCGTTAATCTGGGTGGTATCGATGGTTTCGCCTTTTTCTTCCGCCTCGTGCAGTTTCATTTTGCGCGCCTGGGCTACACTCAGTTCAATGCGCTCCACCACGCCTTCGACCTGGGCCTCTTTGCCCCGGGCGCTTAAGGGAAAAACAATTTCGCCGTCCTTTACTTTTACCCGGATGGTCTGATACTCCTGGTCGCCGGCCAGGTCAATCCAGCATCCGCGCATGGGGCAGATATCTACAATGGTCCCGCTTACCAGAACCCGCTGGCCCTGGTATTTTTCCGGGTCCGCTAAAATTGCCGAGATCGGCGTGGTCTCGGTTTGGGTGAGTTCCGCTCCATATACGCCGCTGGGATCGGCTTTCGTCAAGGCCGCGTTTTCCGCCGGCGTTTCTGCGGACTTTTCAGCTTCCGCAGATTTCTGCTCGGTGCAGGACAGGTTGATCAACAACAGTGCGCTTATCAGCGCCAGGAATAACATTTTCATGGTTCCTCCAATGTTAGGTTTAGATGTGCTTGTAAGGGCGAGAAATTAATAGCTCTTTTTTGTGAAAACAATCTTTTAGAATTTCTCTCTTATTGAATATTTGCCGCCGAGGCCGCGAGATCGCAAAGGAATGATTGTAGCACGGCTTTTTTAACGACATCACGACGCAAAAAACTAATGTTGTATGACATTTGTTTTTATTAGTCTCGATTCTATTGTTTTGGATTGCATCAACTGCGTTGATGCTGCATCGACACAGTCGAGGCATTCCAAAAATTTGTTACGGGTGAAACCGGGATAGATATAGAGATAACTGCACAGGTGTTATTGCTAAGGACACATAATTTCCCTCTTCCCATCCTTTATTTGCGCTTCGGTCGCCCCTCGCCCCCAGGGAGAGGGGAGTTCAACTATCATATACACAGCCACTTAGGCTACAAACAAACCGATTCTTACAAGAACTCTTTTAAAGAACAGCCTGCCAGAAAACCTGAGTAGTTACGAGTAGAGAAGAACAGCCTGTCAAAAAGGAGGATCAATAAGTCAACCTGAGTCATAGCGTTAGTGTTTGACGGAACTCACCCCGAAGGTTCAGACGAACGCTTGCGGAAGGGCAACTGAAAGAAGCGTGTTCCGCCACACTACGCCTTTCCCAACCGTTTTTCCAGGCAATCGAAAATGCGGACAGCGTGCTCGTGGGCGTTTTCGATAAACCAGCGCCCGGTGTTCATCCCGCCGCAGACCACCCCGGCCAGGTAAAGGCCGCGCCGGTTGCTCTCGAAGGTCTTCGGATGATAGCGGGGAGTTTGCTCCTCATCGCGGGAAATTTCCACCTTTAACGAGGTCAGAAAACGGTAGTCCGGGTGGTAGCCGGTCATGGCCAGCACAAAATCGCAATCGAGGCAAATCTGCCCCCCCGGAGTGCGTACATCGATCTGTTTTTCCCGGATGGCGATGATCTCCGAATTAAAATAGGCCCGGATCGATCCTTCTTTGATGCGGTTCTCGATATCCGGCTTCACCCAGTATTTTACCGACTCCTTCAGGGCCGGTTCGCGGATCACCATGGTTACCTCGGCGCTGCGGCGGAAGGTTTCCAGGGCCACATCGACGGCGCTGTTGCCGGCGCCGACTACCACAATCTTGCGGAAGGCGTAGGGGTGCGGCTCGTCGAAGTAATGTTTCACATGGGGAAGCTCTTCCCCGGGGACGTTGAGGCGATTGGGATTGTCGTAGAAGCCGACGGCGACGATGACCGAGCCGGCCCGGTAAACCGCCTTATCGGTGTGCACCCGGAAATCGCCCTCCTCCCCTTCCACGGATTCCACCCGCTCATAAATATTCACCTGCAAATCCCATTTCTCCTTCACGCGCCGGTAATACTCCAGCGCCTCCCGGCGGGTGGGTTTGTAGCCGTGAGAGATGAAGGGGACGTCGCCAATCTCCAAACGCTCGGAAGTGGAAAAGAAGGTCATATTAGTGGGGAAGTGAAAAATAGAGTTTACCAGGCATCCTTTTTCGATGATAATCGAGCTCAATCCGCGCCGGGTCGCTTCGATGCCGCAATTAATTCCCACCGGCCCGGCCCCGATGATCAGCGTATCATATTTCTGTGTGGTTCCCAAGGGTCATGCTCCTGTTTTTAAAGTCTGTACGGGTGTTGATTACAACGGCTTCAAATTTAAGCAAATTCCGGCCGGGTAAAAACGCCAATAGATCTTATTACAAACTAAGTTTATATTACTACATAATTTATGTCATTTCAAACGAAGAGAGAAATCTGTTAACACTCAAAACTTTATCTTTAATTTACAATTATTTTAGCAAATTTATTGTCAAATACGCACAGATTTCTCTTCCCGGCAAACCGGGATTCGTGGCAACGCCATCCCGCGCCAACGCCAACGGCGCCACGTTGTGGTTGGGAAAATGACAGCGGTTTTTTAAAGTTAATAATTACAGTTCTTTAAAAGGTAATAAGGTCTAATATAAATCCCCGGACACAAGAGAGGCGGGTTGCCCCGCCTCTCTTGAAAAACCGCACCATTTTGAACCCCGGAAAAATATCAATTAAGGAAAAATCCCCAAATCCATGTAGGAGAGGGCCACCTTATCTATGGCGTCCAGGAATGCCGCGGTACGCAGTGAAATTTTATCACCATGGTTGCGGCGAATCTCGCGGATATTTTGGTAAGCATTGCACATGGTTTCCTCCAGGCCGGAATAGACCAAATCTTTTTCATCGGCCCCCAGGGCAATTTTGCTGACCACATCGCTGGAAAAAGATTTGCCGACCAACTCTTCAATCGCTTTCAGGAGGCTGCGGTTGATGTTCTCCTCGAAGCGTTTGCTCATCCGCCCAAAACGCACGTGGGAAAGATTTTTCAGCCATTCAAAATAAGACACGGTCACCCCGCCGGCGTTGAGGTACATATCGGGGATAATCATTTTGCCGGCGGCCAGCAAGGCTTCGCTGGCGTCCGCAGTCACCGGTCCGTTTGCCGCCTCGGCAATCAGCCTGGCTTTGATGTTTGCGGCATTATCCATGGTAATTTGATCTTCCAGGGCCGCGGGAACCAGGATATCGCAATCCAGTTCCAGGGCATCCTGGGAGGTGGGCAAATCGGTTGCGCGGGGGAATTTGAGGATCGACTTGTGTTCCCGGCGGCGCCGGGCCACTTCATCCACATCCAGGCCGTCCGGATTGTAGATAGCGCCCTCGTATTCCGCCACCCCCACCAAAATCGCCCCGCCGTCCTGCAAAAATTTTGCGGCATGGTACCCGACATTACCCAGCCCCTGCACAACCACCCGCTTGCCTGCCAGGCCGGTGGAGAGACCCAGGCGTTTCATGTCTTCGGGAACATTGCAGGCTTCCCGGATGCCGTAATAGACGCCCAGCCCGGTTGCTTCGGTGCGGCCGCGCACCCCGCCCTGGGGCACCGGCTTGCCGGTTACGCAGGCAAAGGCGTCCAGTTGCCCTTCGGTCATAGAATTATAGGTGTCGGCGATCCAGGCCATCTCCTGCGCCCCGGTGCCGTAATCCGGGGCGGGCACATCAATGCCGGGGCCGATAAAATTTTTCTTGATCAGCTCATAAGTATAGCGCCGGGTAATCCGCTCCAGCTCCGATTGAGTATACTTATAGCGGGAAATTTTAATCCCCCCCTTGGCGCCGCCAAAGGGCACGTCGACAATGGCGCACTTGTAGGTCATCAGGGCGGCTAAAGCCATCACCTCATCTTCGTTTACATTGGCGGCATAGCGGATCCCCCCTTTTACCGGCTGTTTGTGATGACTATGCTCGGCGCGCCAGGCCTGCACCGTCTCAATCGTCCCCCCGTCCCGTTTGACCGGGAAGGTCATGTGATAGACGCTGTTGCAGATTTTAATTTGTTTCAGCAACCCCGGCGGATGCTCGGTAAGCGCCGCGGCCTTGTCAAAATTTTTGTTTACCTGATTGAAAAATTTTATAGTGCTCATGGCATACCCCCAAATGGTCATTGAGTGGACAGTTAATAAATCAATTTTTATTGATGCTGGTGTTCGTGCAATAAGTTTTTATTCGGCGTGCAAAAACATGAGTTTAGAAAAACGAATTCGGTCGGGTGTGAATTCGGCAAACAGCGGGCGGCGTAATAAGCGCGCGGGGCCGGAAATATACCGGCCCCGCAACAGCATAGATCAGGAGACAGCCGCTTTGATGAATTCGCGGCGCATCCGGGCAATATTCATAATAGAGATGCCTTTGGGGCAAACCGCTTCACATTCGCCGTGATTGGAACAGTTTCCGAATCCCTCGTTATCCATTTGTTCAATCATGCGCAGTGCGCGACGTTTGCGTTCCGGTTCTCCCTGGGGCAAGAAAGTGTACTGGGCAATTTTGGCGCTGACAAACAGCGCCGCCGAAGCATTGGGACAGGCGGCCACACAGGCGCCGCAGCCGATGCACTCGGCCGCATCCATCGCCAGGTCCGCCTTTTCTTTGGAAATGGGAAGGGCGTTGGCGTCCTGGGCGCTGCCGGTGTTTACCGAGATATAGCCGCCTGCGGAGATGATCCGGTCGAAAGCGCTCCGGTCTACCGTCAGGTCTTTGATGACCGGGAAGCCTTTGGCGCGGAACGGCTCAATCGTAATCGTATCGCCGTCTTTGTATTGACGCATGTGCAGTTGACAGGTGGCGGTGCGTTTCCAGGGGCCGTGCGGCAGGCCGTTGATCACCAGGCTGCACATTCCGCAGATACCTTCGCGGCAATCGTTGTCAAACTCAATCGGGTCGCCCCCTTCTTTCATAATTTTCTCATTCAGCACATCCAGCATTTCCAGGAAGGACATATGCTGAGACACATTTTCCAGCGTATATGTAACCAGCTTACCGGGTTGATCCGGGCCGGGCTGTCGCCATACTTTCAGGTGTAGGGTCATATCCTTCATCCGTCTTGTCTCCTACTTATAGCTTCTCTGGGTCAACTTTACATATTCAAAATTTAAGGGCTCTTTGTGCAGGGCCGGTTTCGCGGCCTCTTTATACTCCCAGGCGGCGGTATAGCTGAAGTTTTCGTCATCGCGTTTGGCTTCACCTTCCGGGGTTTGATGTTCCTCGCGGAAGTGGCCTCCGCAGGATTCTTCGCGATTCAGGGCGTCCAGGGCCATCAGTTCGCCCAACTCCAGGAAGTCGGCTACACGGCCGGCAAATTCCAGGTAGGTGTTTTTGATTTTATCATGGTTGGGCACATTGACATTTTTCCAGAACTCTTCCCGCAGGGCCGGAATGTCTGACAATGCTTCTTGGAGCCCTTTGGCATTGCGGGACATGCCTACTTTGTCCCACATAATCATCCCCAGTTCCCGGTGAAACTCCAGCACGGTCTTTTTACCTTTCAGCGAGAGCAGTTTTTTGACCTGCTCTTTG
>JAJRYW010000010.1 GCA_024275555.1 Calditrichota bacterium
CACCTGCTCCTCCATATCCGAGGGGGGAGCGCCGTCCATGATCTCGTGCAGCACTTCCCGGAACATCCGGTAGCCGTTAAAGGTAATAATCCCGCTGGCCGCCAGGGCCGCCCAATTGTCAGCAGATTCATATCCCGGGCCGGCAAACACGGCGATGGAAATTCCGGCAAATGCGGCCAGGGAGGTGAAAACGTCGGCGCGATGATGCCAGGCGTCCGCTTTCAGGGCAATGCTGTTCAGCGCTTCCCCCTTGTTCAGCACCACCCGGGCCAGGATCTCTTTGGTGATGATCACCGCTGCCAGCACGATCAGGGTGTAGGAAGCCGGGGCGTGTTGAGGCCGCAAAATTTCCCGGATACTCTCCACGGCAATCCCAACGGCTGCAGCAATCAGCACAATCGAAACCACAAGCCCGGCCAGCGACTCGGCTTTGCCGTGGCCAAAAGGGTGTTTCTTGTCCGGCGGCTGGGCGGCATAGCGGAGCCCGCCCCAGACAATAGCCGAACTGAAAACATCCAACGTCGATTCAATTCCATCGGCGATCAGGGCGTAGGAGTTGCCGACTACGCCCACAACAAGCTTTACCGCGGCCAGAAGGGAGTTGATGACAATACTGACCAACATGAGCTTTACACCCGATTGAAGACGAGTGCGCAGATGACGGCCCCGGTCAGGCGACATAAGTTTCTCCGTTTTTGTTGCACCATCTATAGCGCGGGAAGTTAGGGAATTTAATAGGGGATTTCAATGGCTGGGGGAGATGGGGGGATTCTGAATTTTGAATTCTGAATTCAGAATTCAAAATTCAAAATTAAAGACGAAGCGCAGCATCCCGGTGAATGGAGAACAAAAAACAGGATTGCCAAACTTGTTGAGCTTGATTAAATAACCGTGCTATTCAGTCCTTAGCCCGTCCCGGCAGGTCGGGGTGGATGATTAACCAATGATAAGCCTGTTAAACGGAACCGTTTCAACGGTTTCATTCAAATTTAGATTTTGGCAATACACCATACTTGTCACGCGCCCACTCAATGCCGGGAGAACAGGTGAACATGCTCAAGTGTATTTATTCCGGAGGTGCACAGCAGAAGTCGCCCACGTGAGGTTGATCACACCAATAATTCCCGGTATGTGATATGTTCTCAGGTACCTTTTTTTCAGATGCAGACTTGCCCATCGATGCTGCTTCCCTGCATACGGCAACCAGGTTCTCTAAGCTCCCTTGCTGATTTTGAGAGATTTTGAATCGTACTCACCTCTTTAATCTATACCGGATGTAATTCATTGCCAGGAAGGTGAAGTTATTAATCATAACTCAAGGGGAGTTTTATGAACTCTTTATTCAATAGATGCTGTATGCTGTCATGGTTATGTGTGAGTTTCTTTCTTGTCCAGGTGCACGCCCAGGAGGGGAAATCCCTCTACCCGGTGGCGCCCGTTTACACGCCGGAGTTGCAGCGGCCAAAGATCGATGTCCGGCCGCAGATGCTGGCCAAAGGCAGTTCCGGCCGGTTGCCGGAGTATGATGGAGAAATGTTCCGCATTAATTTGACATCCGACCGGGCGGCGGAGGCCGGCGCCGGGGAAGCGGAAGCGCTTATCCGGTCAACGTTGGCGGCGCTGGGGCTGGAACTTGAAAAAACCGGGCTGAAGGCCGGAGAAATTCGCCTGGGCGGCGGGGTGGATAAAGCGGCGGTGGAAAAGATCCTCCGGGAAGGGGAGCGCGACACCCGGCGGCTCTTGGAAGGGCGCTATGGCAAGCTGAATCCGGCTACCGAGGAAATGATCCGCGAACAGGAGAAGTTTGCCCGGCAGTTGATCGGGACCCAACAGAAAGTGTTTGGCTACGATCAATTCTATCGGGAAGTTCCGGTGGAGAATAGCGGCCTGCGGGTAATCTGGCGTTCCGGGCAGGGGTTTACCGGGGTTACCGGGCGGGTTTTCGGGGTGATAAAGATCGACAACTCGCGCAGATTAAACGCCCGCACCGCAAAGGCTGCCGCTGAACGGTATTTTCGTAAGGATACCGATGTTTCCGAGATCAGCGATCCGGAATTGGTGCTGTTGCCGTACGCCGCGGGCTTCCGCTACGCCTGGAAAATGACCGTTCTGGCTGCCGAAGGCCCTTACCTGGTCTGGATCGACGCCGCAAATAAAAAAGTGCTCCAATTGGATCCCCGGTTTTTTTATGACCGGGCCCGCGGCCTGGTGTTTGATCCCAATCCCAATGTAGACACCACCACTATGTCCTTTGAAGTGGACCCGCCTTCGGGAGGCAATTATTCGCTGCAACTGTCCGGGGTGCTCAGCGTCAGCACCAACGGCGCTGACGGCTCCTGTTCAACCGATCTCACTATTGCGGATGACGGCTCCGGATTTGCCGATTTTAACGTCTCCCCGCTGAACGGCCTGGTAGTGGATCGCACCGGCAACACCGGCTACAACTGCCGTTTCCAGGAGGTAAACGCCTACGCCTGGATTTACAATCATATCCAAACCATTACCACCACCCTGGGAGGCCAGCCGCTGCCTTCTATCACCGTTACTGTCAATCACAACGATCCCTGCGGGTTTGGAATCAATAACGCCTGCGCCAGTTCCGGCAGTTTTAGCCTGACCTTCGGCATTGGCGGGGCCACTACGAGCAACAGCACCAGTTGCAACCAGTTGTTCAACTCGGCTATTGACGCCACGGTGATTACCCATGAGTTCGGACACCTGGTCAATGCCAACCAGTATGCGGTCAGCGGGGGCAGCATGACCGGCGCGATCAATGAAGGCATGGCGGATTTCTGGGCCTACACCCTGCATAACACCGACACCTTCGGGGCCTGGTGGAACCGCAATTGCTCTGCCCCCGTGCAAAGCAGCTTTGTGCCGCGCCAGGCGGAAGCGCTGGATATTTTCCCGGAGCACCGTATCAGTTTCGGCGACGGGTTTCCGCACAGCGACGGCCAGATCATCTCCTGGGCGCTCTGGAGCGGCCGCCGGGAGTTTTCCGATATCAGCGCGTTAGGAGTGTTTATCTATAATATGAATTTCCTTACCGCCCAGACCACCGCCGGGGTTGGGGTACCCACCGGAAACACCTTCCGCCGGGTGCACGACTCGTTTCTGGATTTACTTCAGCAGTTTGCACCGCTGTTCAGCAACAACCGGCTGATTCATAAATTGTTAAGCGGATTTGCCCGGGCGGGAATCTTTCTGGCCCCCCGGGACGCTGTTATCGATATCAATGACGATTTTCTCAATCGCAATGACGCCAACGGCCCCACTTTTACGGTGTGGACCGGCCGGGATTATACTTTCTTTGCCAACGGAAATGTAAACACCGGCAATCAGCCCTTTAACACCCGCTTTACCATAGAAGCGGCCAATGATGAAGCATTTACAGTCAACCTGGTTTCCAGCGGAGTGCAGAGC
>JAJRYW010000186.1 GCA_024275555.1 Calditrichota bacterium
AAAGCCGTTAAAACGGCTATGTAATAATTTCTTTCTCATTAACACCGGGCTTAAGCCCGGTGTTAATGACATCTTGCACCGATTGTTTAACCGTTTCAACGGTTTTTAAAAAAATGTCTGTAAAATACAATTTGTCATGCGCCCATCTTATTACAAACTAAGTTTATATTACTACATAACTTATGTCATTTTCCCGACCACAACGTGGCGCCGTTGGCGCGGGATGGCGTTGCCACGAACGAAGAGAGAAATCTGTTAGCACTCGTAACTTTGTTTTTACTTTACAATTATTTTAGCTAACATAGTATCGTATACATACAGATTTCTCTCTACGCTGCGCTTCGTTCGCCTGCCTGCCGTAGGCAGGAAATGACATAGATTTTTAAGGTTAATATTTACAGACAATTAAAGAGTTATAAGGTCTATTTATCTACTTCTTCAATTTTACCCCAAAGCTTAATCCGTCCGTCAGATTGGACTTCTTGACTGATTGGGGAATCAATAACTCTTTTTATCCATTCATCGTTTATATTTTTACGATCCGATTTTTTTCTTCTGAAATCAAAATAACGTGTTGCTTTCATACAATCCTTGCGAGAGCAACTCTGTATTTACGGTGGAGGAATTGAAGTTTATTCTATTTGATAGAAAGTTACCCTTCCTTAGCAGGAACAATCCAAATATAAGCGATTTTCCGAAAATTCACTACAACCAGCGGAATTTTGGTAAACTTTCCCGGGCGCCCATCGTATTGCTTAGGGTGTTGTTTAGGGGTGCTGCGGGAAATTGCATTTGGAGAAACAGGCTTTTTGTTGTAAATTTTGCGCTACAAAATGTGAATAGGAGATTCAGGTTGAAAGAATTCCACTTCTCGGAAAAAGACATAGGCGTAATCAGTAAGGTGCTGGGGGTAAAACCGGTTAAACGGGTGGATAATTATCGCTTTGTCCTGGAGAACAAAAAAGAGAATCGCAAACTTTCCCTGGAAATCTATCCGAACCTGGCCATCGGCAGCCAGGTCGGCAACCTGATCTCTGTCTATACGCTGAATTCCCACATTCAACTGCACTTCTGCACCGGGTACGTGCCCAGCGAATCGCTGGGGGAAGTGATTTTTATCAGTGAGAATCACGGCCGGGTGTCCGGGCTGATTGTAGAAAAAGGGGCCGGCTGTTCGGTGTACGCCAACCTGGAGAGCAGCATCCTTTCCGGGGACTTTACCCAGATGGCCCCGGAAGTCATGCTTTCCGGCATCGCTCTTTCCGTGGCCGAGCACCTGATCCCCGATACGGAGTAATCCATGAAAATCAAGACAATGACGCTGGGGTTGTTCTCGGTTAACAACTACCTCGTTTATTGTGAAGAGACCTCCCGCGCCATCCTCATCGACGCCTGCGAAGACGCCCGGACCATTCTGAGCACGATTGAACAATTGCAGCTCACACTGGTTTACCTGATCAACACCCACGGCCATGCCGATCATATCGCCGGTAATACGGAAATTCTGCAAGCCGCCGGTGCAACGCTGATGATTCACGAGATCGAAGCGCCCTACCTGAGCGATCCCAATCTCAACCTGGGCGCCCTGATGGGCCAGAACCTCACCTCGCCGCCGGCGGATCGCTACTTAAAAGAAGGCGATGTGGTGGAGCTGGACGATATCTCGCTGAAGGTGCTGCATACACCCGGGCACAGCCCCGGGCATATCAGCCTGATCGGGGATGGGTTTGCGTTTGTGGGCGATGTCATCTTCCGCCAATCGATCGGCCGCACCGACTTTCCCGGCGGCTCTCACGAGCAGTTGATCGAAACCATTTCCACTAAAATTTATTCTCTTCCGGATGACACCATCCTTTACAACGGGCACGGCCCCGCCACCACGGTCGGCGAAGAAAAAAAATGGAATCCCTTTGTGCGCGGTGAATAAAACCCTCTACCGAAACAGGCCCAGGCTGAGATGAACTGGCAAGCTCTCCGGGAAAAATATGAAGCGCACCTGGCCCTGGAACGGAGCCTGGCGGAGAACACCCTGGAATCCTACCGGAACGATTTAAAACGCTACCTGGATTTTTTAACCTCGCAAAATCTTTTTCGGGTTGAACTGATCACTCCGGAGGTGATTCAGAATTATACTCAATTGCTCACGGAATTGGGATTGAGCGCCGGCAGCATGGCCCGGAATTTTTCGGCGATCCGGAGCTTCCACCGCTTCCTGGTCTTATCCGGAGAATCGGGGCAGGACCCCACCGAGGCCTTAGCTACCCCCCGGCTATCCAAAAAACTTCCCGAAGTGCTCTCGGTTGACGAGGTGTTCCGAATCCTGGACGCCCCGGACGGGGAAGACCCGATGAGCATCCGCGATAAAGCCATCCTGGAAATACTCTACGGGGCCGGCCTGCGGGTCTCGGAATTAACCGGCCTGAAGCTGAACCAGATTTTCTGGGAAGAAGAAATGATCCGGGTGTTCGGCAAAGGCGGCAAGGAACGCTTTACACCGCTGGGAGAAGAAGCGCTGCACTGGACAAAGCTCTACCTGGCCCGCTGCCGCCCCGGATTGGCTAAAGGTCTGGCTTCGCAAAACACGCTTTTTTTAAATCGTTTCGGACGGGCTTTTTCGCGAATGGGGATATGGAACATTGTGCAAAAATATGTGCTGTTAGCCGGCGTCAACCGCAGGGTTTATCCGCACATCTTCCGCCACTCTTTTGCCACCCACCTGCTGGAAAACGGGGCGGATTTGCGGGCCGTGCAGGAGATGCTCGGCCATGCCGATATTTCCACCACCCAGGTGTATACCCACGTCTCCAAAAGCTACATCAAGCAGGAATACAAGAGCTTCCACCCCCGGGGGTAAGCGGCAAGCCCGGGGGAACGGCGCATTTTCTACTGTCCCGCCGGGCAGCGCTCCGGCGCCGCCGCCTTTTTGCGCCGATGCACTTCCCGAACGGCTGCGCGAAAATCCGCTTTTTCTGCGGCGATCTGCGTCAAAAAACATCAAATCGTCAACTCCAGGCGGAGATTGAAGAAACGGCGGGTGTAAATATTGGGGATGCGCACCGATTCCCCGGCAAAGACCTGTATCCAGCGGTAGGAGGCCACATTGATGTTGTTAAAGACATTGAGCACCTCCGCCATAGCGATCAGTTGCGCCGGGCCGATCTTGAAATTGCCCGAGAGCCCCAAATCCGCCCGGGCAAAGGCCTGATACTTACGCAGGTTTTGGTAATCGAGAATCTCTGCCAGGCCGCCGGGGCCGGTAGCCGACAAATCCGTTTCCGGAAGGTAATAATAACCGCTGCCATACAATAATCGCACGTGGGCCTGGATGTTGGGATGAACAGCCGACTTGTCTTGCAGAAAAATTCGCAGGGTGTGACTTTGCCCGAGCAAGCGCGGAAACGCCCGCCCCTCCCCGTTTGCCGGGCGTTCCCGGGCTTTCAGATAACCGTAGCCGATCCAGCTATTCAACCCCGGCGCTAACTCGCCCTGGATTTGCAGATCGAAGCCGGCGGCGTATCCGCGATGCCGATTGCGGGGCAGGTAGACCAGTTGCAGTTCCTGCTGGTAAAAAGGCAGTAAGCGATCCAGCGCCTTGTAGAACCACTCCGCCTGGAAGCGCAGCGGCCGCTGAAAACGGTGCTCCCACCCGGCCACATAATGCACGGCCCGCTGGGATTTTATGTTGGCAAGGTCCTGCGGCGAGGCATACCGCAACTCATAAAAAAAAGGCGGCTGGTAGTACACTCCCCAGTTGGCGTAGAGACGGTTTCGCGGGGAAGCCAGAAAATCCATCCCCAGGCGGGGACTGAGCAAGGTTTCCCCGGTCAGGTCCTGATAATTGGCCCGCACGCCCAGCCGGATTTTCCATCGGTGATAAACCGCCCAATTATCTTGTAAAAAGAAGGCATACATTTTCCGCTGCAACCGCAGGGATTTCTGCCAGAGGGAGGGATTTTCCACGCCGGAGCGGGCGGTGTCTTCCGCTGCCCCCTGGAGCTGTCGTTCGCGAAAGCGGGTCTGCGACCATTCGCCGCCTGCCTCTATCCGGTGCTTGCGGCTGCTCCAGCGCCACTTTGCCTTGAGGCGATATTCCGACAAATTAAGACGATTATCCACCTGTTCATTGCGGTACTTCAACACCTCGTCGGCGTTGTTGGGATTGCCGGCCCCGGGATTATAATAAACGGTTCCCAGCAAATCGGTGTACTCGCTTTCATCGCTGGCAAAACGGGCCAGGCTGATTTGGAATATTTGACCGGCAGAAATCTGCTGCCGGTAGCGAATTCCCTGCAAGCCGGTGCTGAAGCGGTACTCCTGGCCTCCCTGGTAGTCAATTTCCACGGCGCGTACATCGAACAGGTTGAACTTGAAATTGCCGGTCCAGCGGCTGGGGGTCAAATCAAAGCGATTGTCCGACTGCACCAGCAGCATTTCCACCTGGCGGGTGGAATCGATCTGATAAAGCGCGCTCAACTGCACATCATAAAAACGGGGCTGGTAATCTCCGGCGGTCTGGAGTTTATTGACGAACGTCCCGGGGTTGCTGTAGCGAATTCCGGCAACGGCTTTCCAGCGTTCCTGCGCTCCAATCACAAACGCCCCGGCGTTGAACAAATCCGCTCGAACACCGCCCTGCCATCCTTTCTTCTCGGGCTGGCGGTAGCGCACTTCCAGCGCCTAGGACATCTTATCGCCCAGGTGCGCCGGAAAAGCGGCCGGGTAAAAGGTTGCCTGCCCCACCAGGTCGGGATTGATGAAAGATTGGTTTTCCTCCACCCCTTTGCGCAGCAGAAAGGGGCGGTAGATTTCAAACCCGTTCAGGTAGATCAGGTTTTCATCGAAGTTGCCGCCGCGCACGTTGTAGGCGCTGCTCAGCTCGTTGTTGGAGGAAACGCCGGGGAGAATTTTCAGGCTGCGGAAAAAATCGGAGTAGACCGTGGGCATGTTGCGCATGTCCACCCGGCTGATCTGCTGGCTGCCGGACACGGCTTCGCTTTCGATGCCGAGCACCGTGACGCCGCGGGCGGCCAGCAGTTTTGTCTGCAGGCGGATAAACACCCTCTGCCGCGGCGCCGCGGCGCTTAACTCGACCGTATCCACCACGGCTGCATAGCCCAGGTGGGAAAACTCTACCCGGTAGCGCCCCGGGGGCAGCTTCAGCACGAACAGCCCCAGGCTGTCGGTGCTGGCGCCGTAGGGCGTGGCCAGGATGCGCACATTGCAGTCGGCCAGCGGCTTCCCGTTGTCCGCCCGCACTACCTGCCCGGACAGCCAACCCGACTCCTGGGCGGCGGCAACAGCGCCGGTCAGCAGGATCATCACCCCGGCCAGCAAACTGAGCAACCGGATGATATTTCGGTTCTGATCGGGAAATAAGTTCATCAACACACCGCTATAATTCTTCTACCGGAAAAAAGTTTCCTGATACGGAATTTGGTAGCATTCCTCACAGTACACCACAAAAAATATACGCCAAATAATTTGGCCCACAAAACACACCAAATTCACCAAAAAATTTTGAAATAAAGTAAACTTTCGTGCCTTTTAGCAGGTTTCGCTCCGCGAGGAGCCCCTTACGGGGTAGGCTGAAAAAAAGTCTTGTCGTGAGGTGCGAGTGTTCCTATTCGATTACTGTATCCCGCAACCCCATTTCAAAAATAAAATTCCACTCCCCCCAGATGCGCCGGGCCAGGCGCTGCTCCACCCGGTAGCCGTTTTTCTCCGCCAGGGATCGAATCTCCTCAATCCGGCAGTCTTCCGAGAGCACCATTATCACCCGGGAGGAGGGGCGCAGGTAGGGGTGCATCTCCGGGAACAAGCGCCGGAAGTACTCCAGTTCCGCGCCGCAATACCAGGCGTATTCCGCGGCGCTCCGGGGCGTTCGCGGGTAGTAGGGCGGGTTGACCGCGACCAGGTCAAACACCTGCGGCGGTATATCGCGGAACAGATCGGACTCGATGACCGTGAGCGGGATTTGATTCTCCCGGGCGTTGCGGCGCAGGTGTTCCACCGCGGTCGGGTTGATGTCGCTGGCGAGCACCTGCGCGCCCGCGCCGGCCATGCTCAGGGCAATCAGGCCGCTGCCGGCCCCTAATTCCAGCAGGCGCAGACCCTGCACATCGATCCGCTTCAAATAATCCAGTAAAAATTGGGTGCTGAAGAAAAAACCGGGATGGAACACGCCCGGCGCAATGGTCAGTTTCAGATCGCCCTGCCGAAAAAGGCGCGGCCGGGAGAGGTAGCGTTCGACCACCGGCTTTACCAAATATTGAAACAGGGGGCGGATGATCCGGCGAAATAGCTTCATAATCATTATCGTGTTCAATTAGGGCAGTTGTACGCGTTCCACCCAGGTTGCCTGGCGGATTTGATTGCCGCCCCCCAGGGCAAAATCCACCACGGCCGCCGCCTTCTTCTCATCCAGTTTGAATACGGTCAGCCGGTAACCCAGGGCTTTCTCGGTAAACCAGGCGATAAACCGCTGATCCGGCGAAGGTGCAAAGCGGGCGCCGGGAGTCAGCGGCCCGGTAAGCGCCTCGTTAGAAGTGCCGTTCACGTTTGCCAGAAAAATTGTATGGGTATCGTCGGTAAGATAAAGTAAAAAGTCCTCGCTCAAAAATTTGGCGGCGCCGTTGAACATCAGGGGTTTGGGGGTCATGGTGTTCAGATCGAAGACCTGCCCCTGTGAGGCCAGGCGGCCTCCCAGGGGCGAAAAATCGCTGGGCGGCGCAAGTTGGGGCGAAAGATGAAACTCGGCGTTATTGGTAAGAAAGCGGGCGTAGAGCCCGTCATCCTGCAGCCAGGCCAGGATGGTTCCGCCCCGGGAATACAGGGGGCTGCGGTGATGTCGCTCGTGATGCGGCGTAAACTCGATAAAAACGCCCTCCTCGGCCAGGAGCCGCACGATAAAACTGCCTTCGGAGTCAAAGCCGGTCAGGGCGCAGGAGTTGCCGGTGTTGTTGGCGGAGATGTCGTCGTTCAGCGGAAACGGGGCGGAGAACATTTCTTCCACGGAGCTGACCAAATCGATCCGGCCCACCAGTGAATCTCCGCGGCGGTAAAAGAGCATCCGCCCGTTGTTGGAGATGCTGAAACTGCGGGGGGCGCGGCTGCTGTCGACCACCGCCAGCAGGCGGTCGTTCTGAATGTCGTAGCGGTAAACCTGCGCCGGCGAGGTGGTCAGGAAATAGATAAATCCATCCGGAAGACCTTCCCGGGTGATCGGGCCCGGGCCGGGATCGGTAGAATTCCCGGAACAGCCCGCCAGGAGCAGCAGGAAAAAGATGACCGAAAAACCAAAGCGGAGTTTCATCAGATGATCTCGAATAATTCTTAAAAAAATCGCCGCAAAACCGCCGAGGGCGCAAAGCAAATATAGGGCGCCTGAAAGCGGTTTTTCAAGCTTTATTGCGTCCCCAATCGGAAAAAGGAGGGGGAGAAAAAAACCGGTCTGGCTGTAGGCGCCCCGGCAGCCCCGCCCAAGCGTCTTTACCCGTCATGCCGGGCGGCGCCCCGGCCTCTGCACCGGGGCGTTTCTAGCTATCCCACGCGGAGGCCCTGAAACAAGTTCAGGGCGACAGACCTGTTTTTCTGTCATGCCGGGCGGCGACCCGGCA